>PARP01000062.1 GCA_002711565.1 Bacteroidota bacterium | reverse complement strand
TGTTTAGGAAAGGAGTAAAGATTCTTGGGTTCCGTTCCGCTACACTCCACTACTCCCAAGAATCTTTTACAAACGAAAATTGTATAATTTAGTACTGTACTAAAAAGGGGAAGTTTACAATATCATTTAGACCATTAATTAATGAAAACGGAACTAAAGTTCCATTACCGCCAAACATTATCAACAAACTGAGAGAAACAGGGAATCATGTTTTTATTAATCCTGATAGCATATAAAAAGTGAAACACACCTAAGAATCTTATTAATTGCGATTATTATACGATTTAAATATTATGTATACTTTAACGTAATTCTTCATAAACAATTAATTAAGCTTATAGTAAATTGAGAATGACAGGTTTCCAGTTTTCATCCCAGTTGTTAAACTATCTTCATTGTTTTTTTCGACTCTAGTAATCCCCCAATCATTGGAAATAAAAATCTGAACGTTATTATGAATTTCAACTCCAACACCAAGACCTATCCCAGCATCGAATCTTTTAAATATTGGATTATCACCAGAGAATAAATCTTGATCTTCATTATTCGTCCACCAGCTTGGTAAAGAATCAGTAGCTGTACTCTTTCCACTTATACCAATCGCAAAATAAGGACCAGCTTTCCCGATTATTTTAACATCTCTGCTTATGGAGTATTTATAACCCATCCTAATGGGTAGTTCTAAGTACAAGGGATTAAATGTTACTTTACCTGCACCTCCCCAATCTGATTTTCCACCTTTTGATGACAGAATTAATGAAAGCTCAGTAAACATTGCATCATTAACTTTAGGCATATTTATTTGGAGTACCCCACCAAAATGCAATCCTGTTTTTGATGTGATTATTGGAGAAGAATAGTTACTAATATTAATCCCTCCAACAAGACCAAATCTAATTGGTTCATTACAATTTGCATGTAGCGAGAATATAACTCCTAATAATCCTGAAATAATAAGCTTCTTCATACGAATAAAATGGTTTAAATTTCAAAAGGTGCAATTGAATAGATTATTAGTTAGATAAAAAAGTAGGCGTGCACCTTTGCTAGTCTTTACCGATAAGAAGGTTCTGGAAAACCTACGAAGAATAAAAACAGCATTGAATGCACGCCATTGCTGACGCATTCACATAACTATTTCCTCTTCATTAAAATTTTCCAGATTTCCTTACCGAGAAATAATTAGCAACGCTAACTCTTTATATGTTAATTCAAATTATTTTACATAGGCAAATACATTATCATCAATATCAAATTTATTCAATTTCTCATTACAAACAAACTAATGAGACAGTCTTGCTTAGTATTCTACAAAATATCTTTAGATTTCTTTTGGGTTTACTCTATTACAACATCAACATGGTGAATATAACTTTTCCAACCACTAAATCGTGATCTCCTCTATCATATTTCAGTTCGCCATCAACAACGGTCAAACACATAGAGCCCAACGTTGACGCGCATTTCACGCCCTTTAGATTTGGTTTTCTCAATTATTTTCGTTATACTTTATTAAAAGCAGGTTTACAGTTTAAAATTAAACAAAATGAATGAAGAAAATGGAGCGATGTATCTAATCAATACAGAAACACTTGATCGACTTCTCAGAGAAATTGTTCAAAGTGAATTTAAAACCTTGGAAAAGAAACTAAGAAAAGAACCCAAAGTACTCACAAGGGATGAAGCAGCAGAATTCTTAAATGTATGTCCAAATACAGTGAGTGAATATGTTAAGAAAGGATATATCCCAAATCGAGGTATTGGAAGAAAAATAATGCTTCTTGAAGCTGACCTTATGAAGGTTTCTAAGAAACGCAGTTATACACATTGGAAATAAGGAATTAAGTCATGGTATCATTTTACATTAAAGACAGAAAAAACAAGAAATCATCCATTCGTTGTTCAGTGCAACCACCAAGATTAAAGAGGTTTCACTTCACATTACCAAATTCTAAAATTTATGTGAAAGAATGGGGCGAAGGCAGAATGAAAACCGGTAAAGGGAAGCAACAGAATTCATACATACAGAATGAATTAAACCAGATCAAAACAACTATTGAAGAATTCTATTCTGAATACTATAACAATTATAAAAGGTATCCAACTGAAACAACTTTCAAAGCTTTTATTCGAACTAACAAATCCGTCGGGGAATACTTTACTTTAAATAAGAAAATCAAGATAGTGGATTACATTACAGGAATTAAGGATCAAAGAAAGAATGGTCAGGAATTATATAATGGTAAGAAATTTAGCAACCAAACTATAAGTTCTTACAATTCACTGATTTTATCCTTAGAAGAATTTCAGAATTTCAATAAAATGAATCACTATTATCTTGAAGATTTTATCAGCATTAAACTAATTGATGAATTTGAATACTATCTCATTACTGAGAAAAAGATGGCTAAAAACACAATTCACAACAGATTGAAAACTCTTAAAGCCTTTCTTCAAGTAGCTATGACTGAAGAATTGATCCCATATAACCCTTTCAAAAAATTTAAAAAAGTATTAACCACTGAGGAATCTGATGTTATAGTATTTACAGAGCAAGAGTTAATAGAACTGGAAACATTAGATTTTTCAGATGATCCATTCTACGACCTTATTAGAGACCAATATCTTTTATATGTATGGAGTGCTGTAAGAAAAAGTGACTTAACTAATTTTATTGCTGTGATAAATCCGAACTTGAAAGAATTTTGCTTCCGATCAAGTAAAACTGGTGAAAAATCTGAAATACCAGCATTTGACGCAATAAAAAGAATTGCAAAGAAATACAATTACAAATTCCCCAAACCAATTAGCGATACTGTCGTACTAAGTGAAATTAAACAAATTTGCAAGAGAATACCAAGTATGAATGTTACTGTTGAAAAGAAGTACACTAAAGGTGGAGTTGAAGTTCGTGAATTGAAAAAGAAATATGAAATGGTTGTTATTCATACTGCACGAAGAACTTTAGCTACATTGCTTGCTGACAGAGGACTACCATATCACCAGATCATGAAAATAACAGGACATAAGAAAATCGC
Source organism: Bacteroidota bacterium (assembly GCA_002711565.1). Lineage (GTDB taxonomy): Bacteria > Bacteroidota > Bacteroidia > Bacteroidales. The sequence continues at coordinate 12,905 of PARP01000062.1, read as the reverse complement.
CTCATTTCAAATATATATAAGAAGTAAAACTAATATAGACCAGATATTAGAAATTGGAAATAGTATTGGGAAAGCATAAAATCACTTTTGTTGCGCACCATTCTGCGCACCCATAAAAAAAGCCCCTTGAAAATCAAGAGGCTATCTTTAATTAAGCGGTCCGGACGGGACTCGAACCCGCGACCCCATGCGTGACAGGCATGTATTCTAACCAAACTGAACTACCGGACCAAATTTTTATGTGAACGTTTCCTTCGTAAGGAGGTGCAAAGATAAATGAATTTTTAATATCACAAAACATTTTCAAAAATTTTTAGAAAAAATTGTACCTTAGAAATGAAATTAAATTGTGAGACATGAAGTTTGAATATGCGATCGTAAGAAAACCAGGACATAGTTTCAAGAATGGATTAAGTGATGCAAATCTAGGAGTTCCAGACTTTGGACTTGCACTCGACCAGCATGCAGATTATGTGGATGCACTCAAAGAATGCGGATTGGATGTCATAGAACTCATTGCAGATGAACGCTTTCCAGATGGTTGCTTCGTAGAAGACACAGCCATCGTTACAGATAAATGCGCGATTATAACTCAGCCAGGTCACCCAACAAGAAAAGGTGAGGAAGTAAGAATCGAGACTATCATCAAAGAATATAGACCCATTGAACGAATTAGTGGAAGTGGAACTGTAGATGGTGGCGATATTATGCAAGCCGACAAACATTTTTTTATAGGACTTAGTGAACGTACAAATACTGCAGGAGCAAATCAACTGAGCTCAATTCTGCAAAAACATGGATATACTGCCTCAAAAGTTACAGTAAATAACATTCTACATCTTAAGTCAGGTGTAAATTATATTNGTAATAATACCGTTTCCATCATGGAAAATCTTTACGATCTCCCTGACTTCAAATCCTTCGAGAAGATCCCGATCATTCCGGAAGAATCATATGCCTCTAACTGTGTGCTCATCAATGAGCATTTGATCATGGCTAAAGGCTTTAAGGATACTAAAAAGAAGTTTGAAAAAGCCGGATATAAGATCATCGAACTGGATATGAGTGAATATATGAAAATGGATGGCGGATTAAGCTGCCTTTCACTCCGTTTCTAAGGAATTTCTATCAATTCAGCTTTTTTAAGTGGGCTAATTTCAATCAACTCATTGAACAATGGATGATCCCTTTCAGGATTCGTCAAGACGATACTGGATCTGTAAACGATCCAATCCCCTTTCTTTTTAAACAGGACCTCTTCCAATAGTGTGTCTTTTCCAATATCAATTCTCTTTTGATCTTTTATAAATGAATGTATTTGATTTGGACGAATTGAAAAATTAATAAATGAAGAATCTGTTTTATCGAGATCATAGACACTCACACAATTTCCATTCTTCATAAAATCCATATACGGAGAATTGCCTCTAACTGAATAATTCCAGATCTTAGTTGAAGAACTTTCTTTATAGCGATCGAATCCCAAACTAAACACAAGCAATAAACTACTGATCAATGTAATCCAAACAAAGCTTTTTGATCGCTGTAGAATAGCAATAAAAGCACCGGTGATCAGCAAATAAATAAAAAGGACATCTATTTTACTTATTATAATACCTTCGATCAATGAATGAGGCAGCGAGTCTACGAAACCAATTATTGCGTTTAGTATTTTTATGAGAACATCCTCAATTAAGATCAATAAGTCTGAAAGTTTAGGAATTTCAATCAATATCAATACAATAAATCCAAGATTTATGATCAAACTTGCCAAAAAAAGCACGGCGATATTACTTATTAGGAAATAAAGCGGGAATTGATTGAAATAGAATACCGCCAAGGAGAATGTTCCTAACTGCGCACAAATCGTAACGCTAATTACCGACCAGATCTTTTCCAAAAAATAGTTCTTGACCACAAATAAAGAATTGATCGGCTTAAATAAACAAACTATTGCAATGACTGCAGAATACGAAAGCTGAAATCCCAGTTTATATATGATCAAAGGATCGAGCAGCATCAGAAAAAACGCTGAAGCAGCCAGAGAATTAAAAACATTCCCTTTTCGATTAAAGATATTTCCTAAGATCACAAAAGAGATCATGGTTGAGGCTCTTAAAACCGAAGGAGATAATCCCGCAATAAAGGCATAAAACCAGATCAATACAATCAATAAGACAAATTTCAATTTCCTTAATGAAGACCTGAAGAAAAGACTCAGAATTGTGTCGAAAAATAAATAGATCACACCTAAATGCAATCCCGACACACAAAGTATGTGCATTGCTCCTGCTGCACTGTATTTCTTTCTATCTTCCCGATCCAGCAACGAATCATCTCCTAGCAGCATTGCTGATGCGATCCCATGTGATCCATCCGAGAGACCTTTATCTTTCAATTTAAGCATCAAATATGTTCTAAGCCGACTAGCTTCAGATTTTAAGCTGCTTCGCTTACTCACAATAATAATTTCATTAACATCTATAAATGCAGATGCAAGCACACCATTAAACCTCAAGTATCTTTTATAATTGAACTGATGTGGATTCAGCGGTTTCTCGATCCTCATCAATCTAACACTTGCAATAAAAGAAGTACCTATCAATGGTAATGAAGCAGAATCCTTAGATTGCATATAAATCTGCACTTTAAATCCTTTATCTAGCTTTAAACTATCATTTCTAACATTCTGAATAATTGCATTAAAGCGATAGGAATTCTTCTTTCTGATAGGTTCATCAGCAACTTCTAATAAAATTTGGTTTTCATGAGAGAATAGTTGATCAGGAATCGTTTTATTAAGCTTAGAAGAAGCATATTCATTAAATGAGATAAAAATGAAAACACATATTACGAAGCCATAAATTGATCGAAATTTATACTTGAGGATATTTGGTTTCCAACTTAGGATGCCTATAATTATAAGCAGAATTGATAGAATCAAAATTGGTTTCGGAACACTAAAGAATTCGGAGCTGATCACTGCCGGAATTGCAATAATTACAAACCGCAAGAAATTATATTTTGGCCAAGGGTTCATCTACCCTATATTCCAAAAAAATGATTTCGTCCGCTACTTAATTAATTTTTCTGTAATAGTTTTGAAAGGATCCTTATCCCCTAGTTCTTTAGAAAGCCTGATAAATTCATCTTTCTGGAAGGAATCATCATGTAGTAACAAATCCAATTCTGAGATCATATTATTGACATTCAATTCGCCTTGTATCAATTCTTTAGTCACTTGTTTCCGAAGAATTATATTAACTAATGAAATGAACTTCACATTCACGAATCTTTTTGCCAATTGATAAGTCAGCCAATCAGTTTTATAACAAACAACATGAGGTAAATTGTGAAGTGCAGCTTCCAGAGTGGCAGTCCCGGATGTTATCAAACCAACTTTAGAATACTTAAGAAGTGCATGATAATCATCATCGATCATTTTAATATTTTCGGAATGCAAATATTTCTGATAGGTCTTCAAACCAAGATTCGGAGCTTTTGCAACAATGAATTGATGATCTTTAAAATGTATTGCCAATTTACTCATTAAAGGGAGCATTCTCTTGATCTCTTGTTCTCTACTTCCAGGTAATAATGCAATAATTGGTTGCTCATTTAGCTTATACTTCGCCAAGAACTCATTCTCAGACAACACATCCTGCTGCCTAATTTCCTGCCAACTAGGATTTCCAACATATTCGACTTCGCCCCCATTATCTTTATAATATTTCTCTTCAAAAGGCAGAATACTAAATCTATTCGTAGTAAACTTCATGATCTTTTTTATCCTAGAAGCTTTCCACGCCCAGATCTTTGGAAGGATGAAATAATGAACTGGGATTTGATGACCAAAAGCGAATTCAGAGATCTTTAAGTTGAAACCTGGAAAGTCAATTAGAATAAGTTGATCGGGTTTATATGATAGCAAGTCTTGCTTACAAGCTTTGAGGAGTTTCAGAATACGTGGAAGTGATTTGATAACTTTAGAGAACCCCATTACCGAATAATTCCGAATATGCTCAAGAAGTTCCANTCCTTCATTTTGCATAAGATCACCACCCAAACCACGAAATTCAGCATTAGTGTCTTGCTGTTTTATTTCTTTGATCAAAGCAGCAGCATGCTTATCTCCAGAACTTTCGCCGGCAATGAGATAATACCTCATAAGCCTTTAATTTATCCAAAAATATACAAGAAAATATATGGTAGTTACGAGAAGTATTCCTCGTCCGGTAAGATCCATTTTCAAATTCACGAAATAGTATCGCATCGGGATCAGGTTCATGGCAATACTCAACAATTTGATTGCAAATGAATAAACTGAAAGATCTACATCAACAATTAAGATGATCAGTTTAGAAAGAAAATGAAATGCCAGGAATGTGATGACGGGAAGGAACAATCCGATCACAGCACCAAAAACATGCGAATCTTTTTTAAAGTCCATAACCATTGAAATTCCATTTTTTGAGGTTCTCAACTTCCTTATGTGCAGTAAGATCATATTGCACAGGAACGATGGAAACATAATTGTTATCAAGAGCCCACTGATCGGTTTCCTCATTATTCTCCAGCTTTTCAAAATAACCGGTCAGCCAGTAATAGTCTTTATTTCTTGGGTCTACCCTATGTTCATATTGCTCGTGCCATCTCGCATCAGATTGGCGACACACTTTGATCCCTTTGATCTCTTCCTTAGGAACAGCAGGTATATTCACATTCAAACAAACTCCGGGTTTCAATCCTTCTTTTAGTACTTTATTAACTACCTCTTCAATATACGGACCACAAACATCAAAATCGGCATCGCTCGAATAATCGTTTAATGAAAAACCTATTGAAGGGATACCAGTTATACAACCTTCGATAACTGCCGCCATGGTTCCTGAATAGACGATATTCACCGAAGCATTTGATCCGTGATTGATCCCGGATACGATCAGATCAGGAGTTTTCCCAAGTACAATTTGCTCACCCAGTTTCACACTATCAACGGGAGTGCCATCAGTCATATACTCACGGTAACCTTCTTCTTCATGGATCTTTTCCAATCTCAAAAGTTCACGAACCGTAATTGCATGACCTTGTCCTGAATTTGATTCTTCGGAAGCTACCACAAGCACATCACCAAACTTTCGCATAACTGAAGTTAAATACTTCAATCCTTTAGCATGGATTCCATCATCGTTAGTTATTAATATCTGGGGTTTTTGCATATTCAATTATTAAGGAAATTCGTCTTCGACGCTAAACAAAAGTATAATAAATTTCCTGAAATTCAGAATGAATAATCGAATAATCCTTAGAAATTCAGGAGCTCTTCATAGAGTCTTTGAATAGGAAGTCCCATCACATTATAGAATGACCCTTCGATCTTTTCAATAGCGATATAACCGATCCATTCCTGTATTCCATAGGCACCTGCCTTATCGAAAGGTTTATAAGTATCTAAATAATACGAGATCTCGTCCTTATTGAGCTTCTTAAAATATACGTCAGTGCTCACAAAAACGACTATTTCCTTATCATTTGACTTTAGACATAATCCGGTGATCACCTGATGCTTATCATTTGATAATTGTTTCAATATTCGTACAGCATCTGCATAATCCTTGGGCTTCATTAAAACCTCATCACCTAAACATACAATAGTGTCTGCAGTAACCAGAATCTCTCCATCAGCTAACTCTGATCTATCAAATGCATCCGCCTTAAGTTTAGCAAGGAAAGTTGCAATATCTTCCCTTTTTAAACCTTCCGGATAGATCTCTTCAACTTCCTTTGTCCTGACTTCAAAATCCACTCCCAACTCTTTGATCAATTGCTGACGTCGTGGTGATGAAGATGCGAGAATTACTTTTTTCGAAGCTAATGGAGGAAAGATCATATTAATGGAAACTAATTAAAACCATTGATAACAAGCCAGCAAGCATTAATACTTTCGAATAGGTACTTGCATTGTGGAAATCATCACTGGTATTGGATAAGTAAACTTTATATATCAGGAATATGTGCAGAGGTTGAAGAACAACCGCAACGTACCAGAATAAAACATCATAATTAAACTCCCAAAGCTTTATCATTGCATAAACCAATGCTCCCATACTCATCACGATCAAGAAGATTGCTATAAGTCTGGCAATTCTTTGTCCGAGCACGATAGGAATGGTTCTGCACTGAACGCGCATATCACCTTCAACATCTTCTGCATCCTTAATGATCTCACGGATCATGGAAGTGATGAAAGCAAAGAACACATATCCATAAATGAAAACATTCACTAAATGGATACTATTTAGATTTTGAACATATAGATTGGGATTGGCTCTCAAAGCAAAAAACTCAACCATCCAAACAATAAATAAAGAGAAAGCTGTTAAACTTGAGACTACAAAATTCCCCCAGAACATCATTCGCTTATATCTGGCCGAATAATACCACAACATTAACACAATTATCAGAAAGATCACGGCAAGTTGCCATAGTCCTAGCTGAACAGATAAATAGCTACCCGCAGCTAATGCTGTTAGATTCATCACAAAGTAAATCATTCGGGATTGTTCAACCGAAAAATGATGACCAATGATCAGCTTCAGAGGTTTATTGATCTTATCACCTTCTAGATCGAAATAATCATTAATAATATATCCCGCTCCGGAAATTAGAAGCGTAATCATCACCAGAAGGAAAAAATTAAAATCCGATAATGCCATTTGTCCACCATTGCTTTCAACAATTGGTTTTATAAGGAAATATCTGATCAAACACTGACTTAAGATCAGCATTAAAAGATTTGGGTAGCGTATGAGTTTAAAATAATACTTCAACATAATATTTACCATTGAAAAGCTTCGTCTGTCATCCATTTACCCTGACCCTTCAGAACCTGCTCAATAATATCACGCACACAGCCTTCACCGCCTTTTTGGTGTGAGATATAATGTGCAATTGATTTGATCTCCTCAGCAGCATCGGCCGGACAACAAGCTACTCCGGCTTTTTGCATTACTTTATAATCAGGAATGTCATCACCCATATAGATCGTATTTTCCTGTTTCAGATCATTATCCTCAAGATACTTCTCATAAACCTTGATCTTGTTAGGTACTCCTAAAAATACATCCTTAACCTTAAGCAAGTCAAACCTATTGCTCATAGATTCCGATTTACCACCGGAAATGATCACAATTCTATACCCTAATTTGTTTGCTAATTGTATAGCATAACCATCCTTCACATTGGCTGTTCTTAATGGTTCTCCGGTCTTTTGCAAAACCACTGTTCCATTTGTAAATACGCCATCATAATCAAAAACGAATGTATTGATCTTACTAAGTAATGCTTTATAATTCTTCATTATTTATGAAATTTACGCTTGATGCGTTCAGAAATAAGTTGATAAATCTCTTTATAATCCGGATAATCCTTTAACATTTTCAGATGTTCATTCATGATCTTTTGATCATTTCTGCGAGCCGGTCCGGTTTGAGCCTCATTAGGCATATGGTGATCCAGTTTTGCTGCGGTTTCCTTGATCAAAGGATGCAGAAGATCGAATGGTAGATCGTTATCCTTCATCAGATCCTCAGCGATCGAATAAAAATAATTGGCAAAGTTGCATGCAAATACAGCTGAAACATGCAGAGCTTTTCGTTGAGAGGAACTCACTTCATTAACTGTGGATGATAACTCTTTGCCAAGCTTTAAGAGCAATTCCAGACTTTCTTGTGAATTCGCTTCAACACAGATTGGGATATCATCGAAATCGATATTCTTTTCCTTAGAAAAAGTTTGTAACGGATAGAAAACGCCATGATTCTTAAAATGACCTTCGAAAACATCCATACAAACAGTCCCTGAAGTATGAACGATCAGTTCATCATCAAGATCAATATGATCTGCAATATCCAATAATGCGTCATCTATAATTGCAAGCACATAGAGATCTGCACCCTTTTTTAATTTCTTAAGATCCGTGATATAATCAACATCTAATTTTGAGGATAGACATTTAGCCATGGATTCTTTTCTTCCAAACACCTGAATGATGTTTTTTCCGGCAGATTTCAGGGCAAGGGATAGTTGAGTAGCAACATTACCCGATCCAATAATTACAATATTCTGTATTTGACTAATATCCATATCCGTGAAAAGGCGAAATTACGAATTTTCACTCAATGCCGTATTTTGAGCTTGAAAATGATGTCGGAAATCAATTTTAATATATACTCATTCTTAATTAGAGCGATGTTTAAGAATGTGATATTTAGTATATTTGCTTCCTTATTTTTCTAAATACCCTAATTAATGAATACTGATTATATATCAAACCGAACTAAGAATCTGGCTGAATCTGCGACCTTAAAGATGACCCAAAAAAGTCGCGAACTTAAAGCCCAAGGACATGATGTGATCGCATTGAGCATTGGCGAACCTGATTTTGATACCCCATCAAATGTAAAGGAAGCGGCTAAGAAAGCGATCGATGAGAATTATACTCACTACACTCCTGTTGCAGGTTACCCTGAACTAAGAAAAGCTGTAGTTCAAAAACTGAAAAGAGATAACGACCTGGATTATACTCCTGAGCAAGTTGTGATCTCAAACGGTGCTAAGCAGTCGATTGCAAACGTTATGTATGCAATATTGAATCCGGGTGACGAAGTGATCATTCCTTCACCTTACTGGGTTTCCTACCCTGCAATGGTATCGCTTGCAGGTGGAAATATCGTAGAAGTTAAAACCGGAATTGAAACAGATTTCAAATTCACAGCAGAACAATTTGAGGCTGCAATTACTGATAAAACCAAAGCAATCATCTTCAGTTCTCCATGTAATCCTACAGGATCTATCTACACTTATGAAGAACTTGAAGCCATTGCAAAGGTTTTGGAGAAGAATCCACAGATCTTCGTGATCTCCGATGAGATTTATGAGCTTATCAATTTCAAAGGGAAACATGAAAGCATGGCACAATTTGATGCGATCAAAGATCAAGTGATCACTATTAATGGTGTTTCTAAAGGTTTCGCCATGACTGGATGGAGAATTGGATATATCGCCGCTCCTCTTGCTGTTGCGAAAGCATGTGATAAACTTCAGGGACAATATACTTCTGGAGCTTCATCTATCGCTCAAATGGCTACAATCGAAGCCTTATTGACTTCTCCGACCAAGTCTGAAGAATTAAAGAATATGATCAAGACTTTCAATGAAAGACGTGACTTAGTTGTTGGATTATTGAAAGAGATCCCAGGTATTAAAACCAATACTCCTGATGGTGCATTTTATGTATTTCCAGAGGTAAATAGCTATTTTGGAAAGAAATTCGAGAACTACACCATAAACAATGCATCAGATCTTTGCATGTATATTCTTGAAACGGAATATGTAGGATTAGTTCCTGGTGATGCATTCGGAAGTGATGAGTGTATCAGGATCTCCTATGCTACCAGCAATGAAATTCTGAAAGAAGCCATTGTGAGGGTAAAACGAGCATTAAGCAAACTACAATAGATCAAATCCCGACCAAGTCGGGATTTTTTTTTGCTATAAGCACCTTTTACTTATTTTTGTTCTTGTATTCATTATGCTAGAGAATTCTAAAATCCATAATATATTCGATTCATTCAAGGATCTGCACATTGTCATTATTGGTGATGTGATGATCGATAAATATGTTAGCGGTAAGATCACAGGGAACTCACCCGAGGCGGATGCTGGAATCCTACGAGAAGATAAATCATGGTGCAATCTTGGAGGTGCAGCAAATGTAGCTGCCAATATTCAGGCCTTGGGAGCAAATCCATATTTATTCTCGGTGATCGGTAAAGATCAGGATGCAGAGTTATTTGTCGATCTGATGCAGGAACAACATATGAATACATCATTCATTCAGAAGTGCTCGAAAAGACAAACTACCTCTAAATCTAGAATTCTGGATAATGAAAAACAGATTCTCCGACTCGATAATGAAGATTGTTACGATATCAGCGAAAAACAGGAAGAAATCCTATTCCGACAAATAAAATGGCTGACCGAACAACGCAAAATTGATGCGATCCTTTTTCAGGATTACAACAAAGGAGTATTGACAAAGAGCCTGATAAACAGAGTGATCAATTTGGCCAAAGATGCGAAGGTAGTGCTTGCTGCCGATCCTAAAATTGCAAATTTCATTGAGTATAAAGATGTCGATCTGTTTAAACCAAACAGGCGTGAATTGGAGATCGCTTTTGGAAGCAGCATTCCGACAGACAAAATAAAAACAGCGATCAAAGAGATTCAGGATAAACTCCAGGCTAAGAATATGCTTGTTACTTTATCAGAAGAAGGCAATGTGTTTTCTTCGGAAACTGAATACTTCCACACTTCATGTATTGAAACATCAATAAAAGATGTTTCCGGAGCGGGAGATAGCGTTTTCAGCATTGCAAGTTTATGTCTTGCTTCAGGTGTTAAGCCTGAAGATCTGACAAGGCTGTCAATACTTGCCGGCACTCAGGTTTGCAATAAGCTAGGTGTTAGTTTATTAGAAAAAGATCAATTGATCGAAGATTTTCTTTCAATCCAAAATGTAAAAAACTATGCAGGTTAAGGAAGGGAAAAAAGAACAAGTAAGAGAGATGTTCAATAATATTTCCGGGAAGTATGATTTTCTGAATCATTTTCTTTCGATGGGAATTGATGTTCTTTGGAGAAAGAAACTTGTAAGAAAACTAAAGAAGGAACAGCCTGAAAGAATTCTTGATGTAGCAACCGGGACAGGAGATCTAGCAATCACAGCTTTAAGAACAAATGCTAAAGAGATCGTAGGCATTGATATTTCTGAAGGCATGCTGGAAGTTGGAAAACAAAAGATCAAAAAGAAAGGCCTGGAAGATAAGATCAAAATGCAATTGGCCGACAGCGAGAAGTTACCTTTTGAGAATGACTCTTTTGATGCATCTATGGTTGCTTTTGGTGTTCGTAACTTCGAGAATCTTGATAAAGGATTGGGTGAAATGTACAGATGTATTTCTCCAAAAGGAAGCATTTGGGTTTTGGAATTTTCAAAACCTAAAAAGTTCCCGGTCAAACAGCTCTATAATTTCTACTTTAAGAACATATTACCACTCATTGGAAGAATGGTCTCTAAAGATGATTTTGCCTATACATATTTGCCTGAATCGGTTCAGGAATTTCCGGATGGAAAGAACTTTATTGCACATTTAGAAAAGGCAGGATTCAAGTCATGCAAGATAATCCCTGTAAGTTTTGGGATCGCCAGCATTTATGTTGGATATAAATAAAATAATTTCGTTCGGATTTCGTTAAGCTAATCGATATGCAGAAAAATACATTCAGAATTTCCATCATCAGTTTGCTGACTTTTCTAAGCATAAATCTTGCTGCTCAGAAGTATAAACAAAACCTGCAGGAACATGATGTAAAGCCTTATCATTTTGGATTCATTCTGGCTGCCAATACGATGGATTTCAGGATCACGACGAATCAGGCTGCCATTGGAAGATTTTATCAGGGCGAAGGCATTCCGGGATTTGAAAATACGGATGGGGCTTCTTTATTTGGTGTAAGTAGCAGTCCGGCCGTAGGATTTACAGTTGGTGTTGTTGGAAATTATAAGATTGCCCAACATTGGGATTTTAGATTTGTTCCATCACTAGCGTTTGGTGAACGTAATCTGAATTATCGCATATACAGAATCCCTGATGGTGAAATTCCTTACCTGGTAAATCATACTGAAGTAGTGAGTTCCACATTCTTAGAATTCCCATTTCATTTAAAATATAAATCGAACAGAGCCAAGAACTTCAGAGCTTATGTTTTGGCAGGTTTTAGGTTCAATATTGACCTTGCGGCACCAAGTGCCGATGTAAGTTCGGATCAGGAGTTTATAAAACTTCGCAAGAATGATCTTTTATATGAATTTGGTGCGGGTTTCGATTTTTACTTTCCTTTCTTTAAATTTGGGATAGAACTTAAAGGTAGTTACGGAACCAAAGACCTTCTGCTTTCTGAAGGAAACATCTTTACGGATGGGATCCAGCAAATGCGATCCAAACTTTTCCAGATTTCCCTTACCTTCGAATAAAACATACATTATGGACGAAAATGGCAAAAAGATATTATTCGACAGCTTAGTACAAAAAGCATGTCTGAAGCAAGATGTGTATCATAATACACTGAATTCATTCACAATGATCAAGGAAGGCATCAAAGCAATGGCTGATGATTTCCGGGAAAAAGCCAAAGGTGCTAAATATGATATTCCTTTCGAATTTCGTAAAAGAGGTGAATTTGAGATCGAGTTGAAGTTCGGTGGAGATATATTGATCTTTATGATGCACACCAATGTATTTGAGATTCCTCGCGATCATTTTGTAATGCGTTCATCTTATGTAAAAGAAGATAAAGACAGAGCTTATTGCGGGATCATCAATATTTACAATTTCTTAGGTGATTCTTTCAAGTATAACCGTATAAATGATGCCGGTTATTTGATAGGTAGGATCTTTGTAAATAAAGACATGCATTTCTTTATTGAAGGGAAGAAAGAAGTAGGGATGATCTATAATAATTTTGTGACTTCGATCATGAATGAGGATGCTGCATGTAAGATCGTGGAATCATCGATGCAATTCACTGTAAACTTCGATCTTTTGACTCCGCCATACGAGCAGGTGCAATTGGTAACAGTACATGAGTTCTTAAGTCATCTGGATTCAATTTCATTGAAAACAGGCAAGAGATTAGGCTTTAAATTTGAGGCTGACGACACAAAATTGAAGTAATTGAAAAAAAATTTGCTAGTCCGTAATTATGCCAGATAAAAAGATTTGATATCTTATAGAAAAACTTTTGACGTGAAACTAATCAAATTCATTGAAGCTTTTCCTGAT
>PARP01000061.1 GCA_002711565.1 Bacteroidota bacterium | reverse complement strand
ATTTTGGGTTATTTAACATTTTTCCCAGACTTATTAAACTGCCAAGTTAAAAATGCCTTCGGGGATGAAGTTGAATTATTCGATTCCACTATAGACACTGCTCGCATAAAGCAATTTGTAATTAAGAGCTCAGAGCGTCTAAAATTTGATCCAAACAACCTTCATTATTTAGAACTTAGAGCAACCTCTAATTATATTATTGGGAATTATAGTAATGCTATTAAAGATTTAAAGAAATCAATTAGCATTGATTCTTCGGATTGGAGAATCTATGAGTTATATGGTCGTATTTGCTATGATATTAAGAAATATTTTGAAGCCATAAATCAGTATAGTAAAGGGTTAAACATAAATTCTAATTCGGGTACTTTATATCACTCAAGAGCTATGTCATACTATGAAATTGGGGAATTTGACAATGCGATTTCTGATTATACAAATGCCTTGTCTAATAATAAATCCCCAATGTCATTGAATAATAGAGGACTTTCATATTTAGCAGTTAAGAAATATGATAAAGCAATTGTGGATTTTAAAGAAGCAATTATACTGAATCCAAGCGAAGATTTATACTATGCAAACCTTGGGTATGCTTATCATCTGAGTAATGATAACGAATTGGCTGAAGAGTTTCTTAACAAATCCATTGAGATAAACCCCCAGAATGGTTTCGCAAATTATTTTCTTGCACTTCATTTTAAGAAAAAAGGTGATGATTTGAAATTTCGTCACTACTTACAAGAAGCTAAGAAATATGGGATTACTAATGATATAATCAAAAACTTTAAGTAATAATTTTCTGAAATCTTGGGACGACGCCCGCTTGCTTAGAGGTCCTCATTTGAGTGTAGGTAGAAGGATAAACCAGCTAAAGGCTGGTTTTTCTTTTTCTTCAATGTACATATTACGTTTTCGAAAATGTGATTGGTATGATTCCGGAGCGAGGTTATATCAAACTGTATTTATTTTAATTTATTAGGGTAGGCCCGAAAATCCGTTATGTCAGGGAGTGGCCTCGCCAAGGGCGAGTTTAGGGAAGGTTTGGATTGGATTTTCTTGATTTTTTGGTTCGTTTTGTATCAAGACAAAATGAACATATATATTGGGACGACATCCCCCTGACGGCGGAAGTCGTCCCGTGCTTATTGCAAACCTTTATAGTAATCAAACAGTGCAGGATAACCTCCTGTATGCCAGAAGAGAATAGAAGAACCCTTCTTTAAAATCTTTTTATTCAACATAGCCAACATTCCAAAAAATGCACGGCCTGTGTATACAGGATCTAGTAAAATTCCTTCTTCTTTGGCAAGCTTGTCAATAGCAATTTTCTCATTCTCAGTTAGAATGCCGTAGTTCGCTTCGTTGTATTCCTGAATGGTTTTTAATTGATCTACTGAATACTCTTTAGAAATTCCTAGCTTAGTTTTTGTCTTATTAATGATATCTAAAATATATTCCTCGAGGGTGTTTGCGTTAGCCTCATCTTTGTCAAGATTAATAGGCATTAATTGTGCATTTAATTCATATAAATCCAGACCTAGTGTCAATCCTGCCTGGGTTCCTCCAGAGCCACTTGCAAAGAATATATAATCTATATTAAGATCTTGTTCTGTAAGTTGTTGTTTTAGCTCTTTTATCGCCTTCACATATCCAATGGCTCCGATCTCATTCGAACCACCATAGGGGATGAGATATGACTTTCTGGAGTTAGGAAGTTCCTTTACATAGTCATTAAACTTTATTTCATTTTCTGAATTTCCTGTAAAGTGGATTATTGCTCCTAGAAGTTTTGATAATAATAAATTACCTTGATACTCCTTAGGTTCATCACCTCTTAAGATTAAATGGCATTCCACGCCGGCTTTCGCACATGCAGCAGCAGTCTGTCTGCAATGATTCGATTGCTGAGCTCCGGCTGTAAACACTGTATTGTAGCCACCATCTAAAGCATCCTGGATCAGATATTCAAGTTTACGGGTTTTATTTCCTCCTGATGCCAATCCTGTTTGATCATCACGTTTGATATAAATAGTATAATCTTCAAACTGTGCCGACAGATTTTCAAGCTTATGCAATGGAGTAGGGTAGAAGCCCAATCCGAATTTTTTCTTATTCATTTTATGAAAATAAAAAAGGTCACTGAATTAACAATGACCTTTCTTTTATTTAGTGTTTTTTAATCTTCTAGTTCGAGTCCGAATTCATAGCCTTTCTTTGTGGCCGGAACTCCATCTTTCATCCATTTAGGCATAGGAGCATCTTTCAGATAATGATGGAAGAATTGCGACATTCTGATCTGGAAATCCAGACGATCAGCCAATCTTAGTGGCCAGTGATCTGCATCATTATAGTTCAGCATCCAAACTGGTTTTTCTAATCTTCTTAAGGCAATGAAATACTCAATTCCTTGATACCATGGTACTGCACCATCGTCATCATTATGCATAATTAGAATTGGAGTGTTTACCTTATCCATTGTAAAGATCGGAGAGTTTTCTATATATCTTAATGGTGATTCCCAAATTGATTTACCAATACGACTCTGAGTATGCTCATACTGGAAAGATCTGTTCAGACCTGATCCCCATCTGATGCCACCATAAGCACTGAACATATTTACAACCGGTGCACCTGATTCAATACAAGCAAAAAGGTTTGTTCTTGTTGCCATATAAGCAACTTGGTATCCGCCCCAGCTATGTCCTTGAGCAGCAATACGATCTTCATCAATATAACCTTCTTTGATCAATTGAGTAATACCAGGCATTACGCAATTAAACGCATCCTCTCCTGGATATCCGGTTTTATAATAAACATCCGGATTGAAGATCACATATCCTTGAGATGTATAGTAATGATAATCGATTGTGGATCTACCTATTGAAGGCAGGTGATAGCTGTATAATCTTTGAGAACTTTTTTCATAGAAGTTCACAATCATCGGATATTTCTTATTTGGATCAAAGTTCGCAGGTTTATGCAATTTACCTTGAAGCTTTCTTCCATCTAATGAAGTCCATTCATATAATTCTGCTGTTCCCCAGATAAACTCATCTTGTTGTGGAGCTGCATCACTAACTTGTACAGATTTTTTGAAATTCTTATCAGTTACCAATAAGTTCGGATAGGTTTGGAAGTCTTCTTTTGTATATACATAAACCTCTTCATCTTTAGCTTTAAGAATTGATCTTCCGATCATGAAAGGACCTTCAATCAATGCTTTAGGAGTATTAGCTTTTTTAAGTGAGAACTTATAATAACCATCATGTCTGTTGATATTGTTATGTCCTGATAAAAGTGCAGTTTTCGAAGCGTCAATTCCTTTATTATCCCATCTGTTTTCAAGATCGAAACGCTTTAAGCGATAAGTAACTCCTGTTGTACGACCATTAATTGTAAGATTAACAGGTTCATAAGATCCTCTTGGATCCACCTTCCAAATATCATAACGATCATAGATCAAAATGGCTTCATCATCTTTTATCCAACCCGCAATACTATAAGATCCCGGAGGATTAGGTACATCATTAAGCTCGTTTGCAACCTGAATTGATTTAGGATTACTGATCTGATATTCTTTACCAGTCACTATCTCATATGTATTATAAGTTGTATCCATCACATTATACCAGATAACATAATTCCCATCAGGAGATGTTTGCGTATAGCCTCTTACATCCTGCTTGAACATTTTTGCTTCTCCGGTATATATATCTACTAAATAGAAATCCTGATGTTGTGGATAACCTTCCCACATCGACTGAACAGCATACGGCCAATAAGAAGATGCCAGCATATAATCAGCATCGCCTTTTTTAATTGGTGAAAAACTAGTGAATTTCTTGGTCTCTAATTGAACAGCCTTAGCTTCATCAATATGATAAACAGCAACGTAAGACTTTTTCATATCTCTTTTTTGATTCTTGAGCTGCTGCGTATGTAGAACAGGCTCATCCCAAACCCATACATCAACTTTCGCAATATCTTCGTCAAGTAATGTTGTGTCTTTCTTTAGTTTAGCTGGTGCAGTTGCGAAGAAAACTCTATTGGTTTTATTTGCAAAACTTATCTTCCCATTTTCACTGATCACCCAGTTCTCTGGAAGATCCATATCACTAGCTGAAAGTGTTTTTACTGCATTCAGATCGCTGGATAAGTAGAGATCATAAACTTTATCTTTTTTCTTTGAAGAGCTTGTATCTGCAAGGAAAGCAATGTATTTAGCTTCATCCTGAATGCTGAGTTGTTTGATGCTTCCTTTGGTTTCTAATAAAAGATGTTGTGATCCTTTTTCAATATCAAATTGATAAACCCCGGCTTTAAAATCTTTATCATCTCCGGTACTTATGAATACTAAAGTTTTAGCTTTTTTAGCAAAGAGATAAGATGTCACAAATGGGAATTCGGTGATCTCTCCATTATCAAGATTCATAAGTTGAAGTGTAAATCCTGTTTTTACAGTTTCTTTCTTCTCTTTCTTCTTTGGTTCATCAGTTTTAGGAGCTTCTTTCTTTGTGGTATCCTTAACTGGCTTCTTCTTTTCAGGACTTTGCTGATAAGCGATCCAACCATTCCATTCTGTAGGAAGTTTATATGATTTTAATCTTTCGATTTTGTCTGTGTTCTTATCAGACACTGTGAAGATTCCCAACTCATTTTTAGGAAGTTGATCTTTCTTTTTCTTTTTTAGTTTTAACTGACGAACTTTTTCTTTCTCCGGTTCAATTGTAAAAACAACAAACTTTCCATCTTTTGTGATCTTAGCTTTTGTTCCACCTAATTGGTTGAATAGTTCGTTACCTTTTGTGTCGGTAATTCGTAGCATAACATCACCTTTTGGTGGTTGTTCTTTATAAACGATGATCTCACCATCATTAGAGATCATTCTTTCCGAAATACGATTCCACTTAAGGATGTCCGTAAGTTCAAGTTTTTTCTTTTCCGATTGAGCCAAAGCGATACTGTTAATCAGTACGATAAGGCAAATAGCAAGAATCTTCTTCATATTAAGATGTTTAGTATTAATAGTTACAATGATACTTATTTTCAATAAATAAAAAAAAGCTCTGGACGAACCAGAGCTTTTTAAAGACATATATAATGTTTACTTATCTTCTTCTTTGAATGCGTATACCATTTTCATAGGCTACAACAAATGCGTCGCCTAATCCATTAGCTTGAAGTACTCGACTATATTGAAGTGCTTCTTCATACGTATTGAATACACCAACAGAATAGCGGTATAATGATCCTGATTTGAAAACATAAACCTGACGGTTAATATTGTATCTGGTTCTCCAGGTAGCAATATTCTTCTCTTGCATTCTGGTTGCAAGGATCTGAACAGTATAAACCAAACCATTGTTAGGAATAGTGATCACTGCATTTGAGGCAGTTGCATCTGTAAGATCTGCAATTACAGTCTTGTCGATATATTGTTTGTTATTCTGACTTGTGATGACGTTTTTAGAACCTGTAATAATATGTTTACCTTCATCCACAACTAATTCAGTATCTCCCATAACCTTTTCAGTGGTTTTAGGTGGAGTAGTTTTTGCAGTTGTCATTTTCACTGCTTGAGATTGTGTATATACGGCATCATATTCAACAACTTTAGGCATTCCGTCGTCTCTCTTTGGACGTTTCGGACGTTCTTTACGTGTGCCTGTTCTTTTCTCTTCAAGTCTTTGATCTTCTAGTTTCTTACGATAAGCTCTTTTCTCTTCTTTACGTAATTGTCTGTCTTGATATTTCGCTTGTTTACGAGCCTCTCGATCGTAGTCTTTATCTTTATTTCCTGATCTGAATAGTCCACCGCTACCTGAAAACTTATAAGCAATTCCTATAGAACTATATGCATAAAAATCATTTGCAACAGAACCGGTAGCTCTGGCGTCAAGGTTATCTGAATTAACAAAGCGCATACCTACATCAATATTCATGTCAAATCTTGGACTAAGCATCACGTTTGCGCCAATCCCGAAAGGATAAACAGTTTCAGGTGTCCATGCCGCAACCCCTGCATTATCATAACCACTTGTTGCAATAATTGCATCATTGGTTGCATCTCTTAGCACAGAATTCCAGTTTGCGATTCCTAAACCAAAATATCCATAGAGATTGAGGACTCTATCTGGTTTGTATCCCAAGATCAAATTGCTGAAATTAAGTACGGCATGTATATTAAACTCCATAATATCAGCATCGAAATATAAATTCATAGGACCACCAGTTGAGCTTGTGAGTCTGGTTCCATGGAGTTTGCCATTTAAAAACTGGAATCCAAGACCGAAATAAGGGCTAAACTGTTTTCTTAAAACTAAACCATAACCTAGTTTCCAGTCTTCCTGATATGGAGATCGGCCATTACTGATATCACCAAAGAATAAGGTTGTTCCTACATTTCCACCTAAAGTTACATTATTCCAGAAGCTTGTGCCTCCGTCCAGATATAGTTGTGCTTTAATTTCGTTCTGAGGTGCAAGACTTAGTGCGATTATAAAGACACATAATAGCGCTTTGAAGAATTTTAAATTCATTATACTCAGTTTAATTATTTACAAAATCTGTCAAGGTATTCCAGTGCACGTCCAAAACCAAATTCGAAGGACTTTTTCCAATCTTCACAAGCTCCTTCAACATCGTTGGTATAAAATCTTGAAACACCACGATTGAAATAATTCTTGATCCAGTTAGAATATTGCATTACATCTTGAGGTTGAATGTCAATCGCACGATCAAAGTCTTCGATTGCTCCATTATGGTCGCCCATTTTGGACTTCGCAATGCCTCTATATGAATAAATTAATGAGAATGCAGTATCAGGTTTGAATAGAAGTGCTTGATTGAAATCAGAGATCGCATCATCCAGGTTGCCACTCTGATATTTCAGTATTCCCCAATTAAAGAATGATTGAAAATCATCCGGAGAACCGGTAGTTGGTAAATTGTGTACTTCAGCGTCTCTTATAAATCTTTTAAACTTATATAGTTTGGACTCATAATAAGAAACTGAAAAGAGTTCATCTGCATTACGAGGATCTAAATACCAACCGGTCATTGTTTCTTTAGAGAAAGATCTGATCATCTTAAATCTAACCGCTTCAGTACCGTTTTCTCTAACAGGTAATACCGCAAAAACCAGATTCGCGGCATTATAATGCGTTTGATTTTGAGTTGCCTGGATCTTACTTACGATCTTATCATCAACTAAACTTGGATCATAATTGATCACCGTTCCTGCACGAAATACTTCCATGTCAACTGCATAAGGTTGATTGAATGGAATCTCCTGTGGTAAGACTTTTAATAGGTTTTCAGCTTTAAATACGTAAAATTCTATAGACTCAAATGATCTCCATCCTTCCTGTAAAATTGGGAATTCATATTCGCCGTCATTATACTTTATCAACAATACATTGTATTGGATATCATCAATAAGGACTTTCTTTAACTCCAGAATTCGGAAATTCTCAACTCCCAGCTTTCTGGTCTCAGAAGGTCTGCGGTTTGTTTTGAAATCAGAATAAGGGATCCGATTTCTTGCATTTGCCCATTTCCCATTATCCTGAATAGAATATCCGATGGCATCATCGAGACTTGATTGTACACCACTGATAATAGAGAAGTTAGACTCAGTATCAGCTCCATATTGTTGAGCATTTACAAATAATGGTGTGATCAAGAAGGCGATTAGTAAATAAGTGATATTTCTCATGAAAATGAATTTTTACGTATGCACGAAAAATTTGATAGCTTTTAACCTAATTAACAGATAAATTTATAAAAAAAACATGGGCAATAGTACTCAATTGCTTTTTTTATTGCGAAACTTATCAACATAAAAAAAGCATTGAACCTATTGGATCAATGCTTTAACGTATTTATGTGACTATTATTTTTTAAGCCTGAATAGAATTCTTAAATGCTTCAAGTGCATTAGGAATTCCTGCTGTATTTGCACCTCCGGCAGTCGCAAAGTGAGGCTGTCCACCACCGCCACCACGGATCTCTTTCGCTACTTCACGAATCATATTACCAGCATGTAGCCCTTTGTCTTTTATTAGAGATTCCGAAAGCATAATGGTTAAATTTGCTTTTCCTGCATTCTCATTTGCAAGTATTAATGCCAAATTCTCTGAAGATTTAATTAAGTTAAAAGCCAGATCTTTAACTGCTCCCATGTCCAAATCAACTTTTGCAGCAATTACATTGATCTCATTTATCACCTCGATATCATTCAATAATGAAGTGTTTAACATTCCTACTTTTTCTTTCTTGAACGCTTCCAAAGATTTACTTAATGAGTTGTTTTTCTCAACCAATTGCTCAATGCTTTTTAAGAGATCTTTAGGCTCTTTTAAAACAGCATTTATCTGTTCGATCAAGTCAAGTTTACTTTGATAATAAGCTTCTGCTTTCTCTGCAGTTACCGCTTCTATCCTTCTAACGCCTGCAGCAATTGCACCTTCAGAAGTGATCTTGAATAATCCAATATTTCCAGTTGCTGGAACATGTGTTCCTCCACATAATTCTGTAGAATAATCTGCACCAAACTGGATAACTCTTACTTCATCTCCATACTTTTCACCGAAAAGCGCCATAGCACCCATCTCTTTAGCTTTGTCAATAGAGATGCCTGCAAATTCTTCAATTTGAATATTACTTCTGATCTTTGAATTCACGATCTTCTCAATTTGTTTGATATCTTCATCAGTAAGCTTTGAAAAATGTGAAAAGTCGAAGCGAAGTCTGTCGGCATCAACCAAAGATCCTTTTTGTTCTACATGTGTTCCTAAAACTTGTCTTAAAGCAGCATGTAGTAAGTGTGTAGCACTATGGTTGTTCTCAGTTAAACGTCTCTTAGATTCGTTAACAATAACTCTTACTGTTCCGTTAGTTGGTTCTTCAAATTTCTCAAGAAAATGAACAGTTAAATTATTGTCTTTCTTAGTATCAACAACATGGAATTCTTTTTCATTGATGATGAAAATTCCTTTATCACCAACCTGGCCTCCTGCTTCAGCATAGAATGGTGTTTTATCTAAAACAACTTCAAAGAAGGTCTTTTTCTTAGCTGTAACCTGACGATATTTTAAGATCTCCACTTCACCATCAAGGTCTGTATATCCAGTGAATACAGTTTCCTGTTCACTTTCCTTAAGAATGATCCAATCACCTGTATCTTTTTGTGCAGCTTGTCGCGATCTGTTTTTTTGTTGCTCAAGTTCTTTGTCGAATTCAGCTTTATCAACTGTTAAATTCTTCTCCTGAGCCATCACTTCTGTAAGATCTATTGGGAATCCATAAGTATCGAAAAGCTCGAATGCGAACTTACCACCGATCTTCTCAGCTTTATTTTTTTGAAGGTAATTCTCAAATTTCTTGATCCCTTGTGCTAAGGTTCTTAAGAATGCTAATTCTTCCTCATTGATCACCTTGCGAATCAAATCCTGCTGACTTTTAAGCTCAGGGAAAATCTCACCCATCTGACTTACAAGATCTTCAACTAAAAGATGAATGAATGGTTCTTCGAACTTAAGGAAAGTATAACCATAACGTACAGCACGTCTAAGAATTCTACGGATCACATATCCAGCACCTGTATTTGAAGGAAGCTGTCCATCAGCAATTGCAAAACTCACGGCTCTTAAATGATCAGCGATAACACGCATGGCGATATCATTCTTCTCATTTTTACCATATTCCATCTTTGCTAACTTTGCGATCTTTTGAAGGATCGGTTGGAATACATCTGTATCGTAATTTGATTGAACACCTTGCATTACCATGCATAAACGCTCAAATCCCATTCCTGTATCCACATGCTTAGCAGGTAAAGAAACAAGATCTCCATTCGACATTCTGTTGAACTCAATGAATACAAGATTCCAAATCTCAATTACCAGTGGATGATCTTCATTTACCAGATCTTTTCCTGGGAGCTTAGCTTTATCTTCAGCTGATCTGATATCAATATGGATCTCTGAACATGGTCCACATGGCCCTGTATCGCCCATTTCCCAGAAGTTATCCTTTTTAGATCCATATAAAATGCGATCTTCTGGAATGATAGCCTTCCAATAATCGTAAGCTTCCTGATCAACAGCTAGATCATCTCCTTTATCACCACCGAAAACTGTTACATAAAGAGAATCTTTATCGATGCCATATACTTCTGTAATTAGTTCCCATGCCCAGGCGATAGCTTCTTTCTTGAAATAATCACCGAATGACCAGTTACCTAACATCTCAAACATTGTATGATGATAGGTGTCGTGACCTACTTCATCAAGATCGTTATGCTTACCTGAAACGCGTAAACATTTCTGAGTGTCGGCTGCTCGTTTAAAAGTAATCGGACTATTTCCCAGAAACAGATCTTTGAACTGATTCATTCCTGCATTAGTGAACATTAATGTTGGGTCGTCTTTAATTACCATCGGTGCAGAAGCAACGATCTCGTGTTCTTTTGATTTGAAAAAATCTAAAAATGCTTGTCTTACCTGTGCTGATTTCATTTGTTTACAGTAGTTTTATCAACATGAATGCTGTTGATTAATAAATGAATTACGAATTGCAAATTTAGTTTATTTAATTAATTTTGCAGCCATAGCCTATCAATAAAAGCAAGATTTTGCTTATTTTGTGAAACCGTATGGCACGCGTTAAATACAAATATAATCCGAAGACTTTATCTTACGAAAAAGTTGAGCTGACCAAAGGAATGATCTTTAGGACATTTCTGACCTATGCTTTTGCAGCTTGTATTTTCGCTGTTTTCGTTATGGCGCTGGCATACAACTTCTTCGAATCTCCTAAAGAAAGAGCTCAGCGAAGAGAATTGGAACAAATGAGATTCCAATATACGGTTCTGAATGATCGTATGGATCAGGTAAATACCGTTCTTGAAGATCTTCAAAATAGAGACGATAATATCTATAGAGTGATCTTTGAAGCTGAACCTAAATCCGCTGCTGAAAGAAAAGCAGGTTATGGAGGTACAGACAGATATGCAAAACTTGATGGATATAAGTATTCAAGCTATGTGATCGATGCTACGAGAAAATTAGATCAGATCACAAGCCAAATGGTAGTCCAATCTAAATCTTTTGATGAACTTATTGAGTTAGCTAAGAATAAGGAAGAACTGATGGCCGCGATCCCTGCTATTCAGCCGATCAAAAAAGATGAAGGTAGGCTGGTGTCGGGTTATGGTATGAGATTCCATCCTATTCTTAAGTATAGAAGAATGCACTGGGGAATTGATTTTTCTGCTCCAACTGGAACTCCAATATATGCTACCGCAGATGGCGAGGTGAGCTTTACGGGAAGCAAAGGTACCTATGGTAATTGTGTGATGATCAAACATGGTTACGGCTATGAAACTCTTTATGGTCACATGAACTCTTATATCGTAAAGCGTAAGCAAAAAGTTAAGAGAGGCGAGATCATAGGATATGTTGGAAATACTGGTCTTTCCAGAGCGCCACATGTTCATTATGAGATTCTTAAGGATGGCAAAAAGATCAATCCTGTGAACTATTTCTATAATGATTTCACTCCGGCTGAATTCGAGAAAGTACTTGAATTGGCTAGTAGTGATAATCAGGTATTATCATAATATTTCCCCATGATAGAACATTCTAAACCGGATAAATTGTATTATACAATCGGTGAAGTAGCCGAGATGTTTGATGTTAATACATCATTGATCCGCTATTGGGAGAAGGAGTTCGACATTATCAAACCACAAAAGAATAAAAAAGGAAATCGCTTATTCACCAAAAAGGATGTCGATAATTTCTATATCATCTATCATTTGGTAAAGGAAAGAGGATTTACACTACAAGGTGCTAAAGATAAGCTTAAAGAAAACCCTGAGGATACTGCAAAAACAGCGGATGTGATCAAAAGTCTGACGGAGATCAAAGCCTATTTGTTGGATCTGAAAAGTAAGTTATAAGTATTTTTCTGTACTTAAGTATTCCTGAACATAATCTTTCACACTACTTTCGAAACTCATAAATTCATTTGTGTATCCTGCATTTTTTAATTTGTCGATCTTAGCTTCGGTGAAGTATTGATAGTTCTTACGATATTTTTCAGGTGTCTCAATATATTCGATTTTGGGACTTAGATCTAAGGCCTTAAATACTGCTAATGCAAGATTATTAAAAGAGTGTGCTTTACCACTTCCAAGGTTATATAATCCGTTTTGTGGTTTGTTCGTATAGAAATGGTCAAGAACTTTCAAAAGGTCTTTAATATAGATGAAATCTCTTTTTTGTTCTCCATCAGAGATTCCATTAGCATGGGATTTGAATAATTGAATCTTTCCCTTTTCTTTTAATTGATGATAAGCGTGAAGTATCACTGATGCCATTCGCGCCTTATGATATTCATTAGGACCAAAAACATTAAAGAATTTAAAGCCATACCAGAATGATGGGTGCGAACTTTGCTCTAAAACCCATTTATCGAAAGTATGTTTTGAACTTGCATATTCATTGAGTGGCATCAGTTTCACAGTTTCAGAATCTTCATCATTGAATCCAAGATCACCATTTCCATAAGTTGCTGCAGAAGAGGCATAGATCAATGGAATGTCATTATTGCAGCAATAAATCCAGACATCTTTACTAAAATTCAGATTCAGCTTGTCAAAAACTGATTTGTTGGTTTCACCTGTATCTGTGCGTGCACCTAGATGAAAAAAGAAATCAATTTTATGATCGTTCTCATGAATGAACGTATGGAAATCATCACGATCAATTAAGGAGGAATAATGCTTATTCTGGAGATTCTTTAGTTTCTCTTTATTATCGAATTTATCAATAAGAATAAGATTTGTAATTCCACTAGAATTCAAATAAGATACTAAACAACTACCAATAAAACCTGATGCCCCGCTAATAATGATCATTTCTTATCGAAACCCATTAGGGAATACATCTTTTTGAAAATGTCTGTATTATCCATGATACCTGTAAACTGATCTGCTCCCGGCCCGAATGCGAATACCGGAACCATGGTTGCAGTATGATGTGCAGCGCCAAAATTAATTTCCATTACAGCATCTCGCTCATCTGATTCGGGTAAAATTACACCACCGGTTTCGTGATCAGCTGTGATAATAACTAATGTGTTTCCATCTTTCTCTGCATAATCTAAAATAGCACCGACAGTCTTGTCAAAATCAAGCATTTCACCTACCAAGTATTCTGAACTGTTATCATGTCCGGCCCAATCGATCTGTGAACTTTCGATCATCATGAAATAACCATTCTCATTGGATTTCATGAGTTCGATAGCCTTCATGCTGCTTTCTATAAGCATATCTCCACGTCCATCAATATATTTTGGTGGATGATCAGGATACATTAAACCAGCAAGTTTACCTGATTTTATTGCTTCTAGATCTGCAGGCTTTGTAACAATCTGATAATCTTTAGCCTTTAATTGCGAGACGAGATCTACAGAATCTTTTCTGTTATTGAAATAATTGAGCCCACCACCAATAAATATATCGATATCAGTTTTTAGATAATCTTCTGCGAGTTCTTCATAATTGTATCGTGAGATATTATGTGCAATAAATGAAGCAGGAGTTGCATGAACTACTGTACTTGACGCTACAAGCGCAGTAGCCTTTCCATTTTCAACTGCATAATGAAGAATTGATTGAACCGGAACGGAATCCGCATCCATACCGATCATGCCATTATTCGTTTTATATCCTGTTGCTAAAGCTGTACCGGCAGCTCCAGAATCAGTAATTGGATAGTCGGCCGAATAGGTTATTGAAAATCCGGTATGCTTACATCGCTGAAAGTGAATTTGTTTATTGTTTTCAAAATAGCCCACCGAAATTTGGGCGATACCCATTCCATCACCGATCAATAAGATCACATTTTTAGGTGCAGATTCTGTTTGTGTCTCAATTTGCTGACAAGAAGCTAAAATGAGCAGAGCAAAAAAGCAATAGATCAATTTCTTCATTTTTATGATGTTTTATTTCTTTTTATTTGATGGTAATTCTAATCCATAACCACTTCGCTTGTCTTCACGCTTCAATAATATAGCAAAGGTAATACCTGGATTCGTTTTCTCCAATACGATCCCAATTAGTAGTGGGAAAGCCCAAAGTCCAAGGTTTTGAATGGAGAACATCGCACCATAGGCAGTACCTATCTTAGACTCATCAATGATCTTAGCTACCGATGGCCACATTGCAGCTGGTACTAAAGCAAAAGCTACACCTAGTAATACTTGTGGAATAGATGGATGAATATTTGTAAATGCAAAGGCCATATAGATCAATACGATCATTGCAGATCCGAGGATCATAAAGCTGGCGCTTTTACCAAATCTGTCTATTACCAAGCCAAATAAAGGAGTGAAAGTAAATGTTCCAACTGCTAGGATTGCTGCAATTTTACCACTTAATTCCTGATCGATCGACCCATATTTATTTAGGAAGAAATCTGCCGAGAACGATTGAAATGGGAATACTGCAGAGTAAAATGTTAAACATAATAAGGTTACGAAAATGAATGATCTATTCGTTAGAAGGTTAACCAAGTCGCTCATCTTAAATTTATCTGGTGCAGTTAGTTTAGCATCAGGAGTAATTTGTTTATCAAGTTTACGATCGAAAAAAGTGTAAACTAAGAATGCCAATAATCCTATTCCTAACAATAAAACAGAGAACCAAATTGCCATTGTCCAGTGTGACGCACTATTTGAAATAGGAACTGTATAGAAGAATGCTGCTGCAGATCCTAATCGGGCAATACCGATCTTAGTACCAAAAGCTAGAGCTAACTCTTTCCCTTTAAACCATTTTACAATCGTTTTACTAATAACTACAATACTGGTTTCAGCACCTAGTCCAAAGATGAATCTACCTAAAAGCATCATTTTCAACTCAGGTGAATACTTTGGTAAGAAAGATGCCATGATATCGTAAAAAGGACCACCGTTGGTATACATCGGACTAGCTCCATAAGCTGTTACAACGCCACCCATTGTCATTAAGGTAATAAATGTAAGACCTGTTCTTCGAATGCCAATCTTATCCAGAATTATTCCTCCAAATATCGCCATTAGTAAAAATGTATTTGGGAATGAATACATGGATACGAATAATCCAAAATCAGATGAGGTAAATCCAAAATTCGTTTCTAATGTCACTTTCAAAGGAGAGATCGTATCATAGAAATAATAGTTTGCTCCTTGTACAAATGCAACTGTAATTAAAATGGCCCATCTTATAGCCACATTGTCTTTCATGCTTCTTTTTAGTCGTTCCATGTTTTAAGCTTCTTGAGATTTATTTGGTAATTCAAGTCCGTGACCCGAAGTTCTGTCTTCTTTTTTGAGTAATAATGCGAATACAATTCCCAGCATTCCGAGAATTGATAATAATAATATCGTATATGTATAATCGAGAGGATCACCTTCTGCAACTCCTCTATTGTTGATGTCTAATGTATATCCCATAAGAATTGGTACGCCCATCAGTCCAAAATTTTGAACTGTGAACATAAAACCATAAGCTGTTCCCAATAAATGTTCTGGAATAATTCGAGCAACTGAAGGCCACATTGCTGCTGGTACCAAAGCAAATGCTATTCCTAATAAGAATAACGGGATCATTGGAGATATTGACGTTAAAGAGAAAGCTAAATGTGCAATGATGAGTAGGAATGATCCGATGATCATCAAAGTTGCACTCTTCCCTCTGTTATCACACCACCAACCAAAAATTGGTGTAAAAATGATGGTGCCTAAAGGAAGAATCGTAACCCAATCACCACTTACTTTTGGATCCATCCCAAATTTGTTTTGTAATAGATCCGGGGCAAAAGCAATGAAAGGAAATACGGCTGCATAGAATAAAATACATAGCAAAGTGATATAGATGAATGATCTATTCTTGAACTGTCCAATGAATTCGGCAAAATTGAACTTTTCTTCTTCCTCATCATCACTTTCACTCATGCTTCTGTCCAACTTAATATCGTAGATCAAATATCCTAAGAAACATAATACAGCTACTAATGTGATAACTATTCCGAACCACATAGCCGGATCGATAGGTCCTGCACCTACTTCAGGAACCATCCTGGTTGATAGGATCAATGCCATCATCGTTCCGAAACGACCAAATCCAATGCTTATGGCAAATGCTAATGCTAATTCTTTTCCTTTAAACCATTTTGCAACAACCTTATCTACCACAACATAAAATGTTTCAGCACCTAAGCCGAACAGTAGTCGACCCAGGATCATCATTTTTAGTTCTGGAGAGTAATTGGTTAAGAATGATGAAAAGAATTTATACCCAAAACCACCTTCTGCGAAATTTTCTGTAGCACCGTAGGCTGTTAAAAACGTTCCGATAAATAGGAATGTAATGAAAACAGATCCGGTTTTTCTAACGCCCCATCTATCCAGGATCATTCCACCCATGAATGCCATTACAAGGAAAACATTTGTAAATGAATAAGCACCAACAATTTTTCCATAATCAGCATTGCTCATCCCTGTTTGTGCCTGAAGATTAGGCTTTATCGCAGCAAAAATGTCATAAAAACAATAGCTTGCGAACATCATGATACTGATCAGGATCAAGGCTGTCCAACGTGCCGTAGCAGAATCTCTGAGAGATCTTTTTATCATTTCCATAGGTAAAAAATTAGCTACCAAATGTACGATAATAAAACCAAAGTCAAAAGCTGTGAATAAGTCATACTATTTCACCCAAAAGCTCGTTTAAAAGTGTGTTATCTTTGTTTAAAACAGATAAAAATCCACGATCAGGTTTATGAAATTCTTTAAACTCTCCTTCATTGTTTGCTTAATTCTATTGGCAACATCAGAAAATATCGCACAGATAAGCATTAATGGCACTCCACCGTCGTATTCANAATCTTCATTGAAACAGCAAATTCCCACAAAGAATCTTTCTGCTGTGAGAGTTGAGAACAGGAATTTTGGTAAGATCGTATCGGGTCAAGATATTAGCCCTAGAGAAATTGGTTATATGATGCCTGCAAATATCGATTTCAATACAGATGGTGTATGGGATCGACTTAAGAACGGAAGAAAGATCTGGAGAATAAAGATCAACTCGAATGGGGCAGAGGCTTTAGCTGTTTATTTTAAGGAATTCAAATTACCTGAATCTGCTGAATTGTATATTTATAAACCCGATTATTCTCAAATTCTTGGAGCTTATACTTCTGCAAATAATCATAGTTCAGGACTATTTGCTACTCAACTCATAGAAGGAGAATCATGTATTATTGAGTATGTTGTGAAAGCTGGCAATAATGATCTTCCATTTGTATTAGATGAGGTCGCTTATGTTTATAGAGATAGTGGATTCAATAATAACCTTAAAGGATTTGGGACTTCCGGAAATTGCGAGATCAATGTGAATTGTGAGGAAGGTGATGATTGGCAGGATCAAAAGCGTGGAGTCGCCAGAATTCAAGTTAAAGAAGGTGGTTCTTTATTCTGGTGCTCAGGGTCATTGATCAATAATGCGAATCAGGATCAATCTCCATTTTTCTTAACTGCAAACCATTGCGGTGACGGTTCATCAACAGCAGATTATAATCAATGGATTTTCTATTTTAATTATGAATCAGATGATTGTAATGATCCTGTTTCTGAACCTATTGCAAATACAATGCTTGGTGCTTCATACCTGGCAAGTACAAATTTTGCCACCCATTCAGATTTTAAACTTTTATTATTGAATAGTGATGTACCGGGCGAGTTCAACCCCTTCTATAATGGATGGGATATAAACAATGTAGCGAGTACAAGTGGTGTTACAATCCATCATCCGGATGGAGATATTAAGAAGATCTCAACATTTACAGAAACTGCAATGTCTACATCTTATGATCAGGATGTTGAAAATCCTAGCNGAAAGTATTGGAGAGTAGTTTGGAGTACAACTACAAACGGACAAGGTGTTACAGAAGGTGGTTCTTCAGGAGCACCTCTTTTCAATCAGAATGGTTTGTTAGTTGGAGCTTTAACTGGTGGTCGTGCCAGCTGTTCAAATCAGGATGCACCCGATTTCTATGGTAAATTCTCTTACTCATGGGAATCAGGTGGAACAGGAACTTCTGAGCAATTAAAAGCTTGGTTAGATCCTAATAATACCGGAATTACAACTGTAGGAGGTATAAATGCTGGTGCTGATCCTTTCGAGGCTATATTCAAGGCTAGTGATACTACTGCAGTACCTGTGGAGAATAGCTTAAACTTTACTGATCTTTCTATCGGAACACCAACTGCATGGCAATGGACTTTCGAGGGTGGAACACCTGCAAGTTCAACTCAGCAAAATCCTTCGGGTATAGTATATAATGAGATCGGTTTTTATGATGTGAAGTTAGTGGTTAGCAGAGGTACAAGAATTGATAGCGTAAGACTTGAGAATTATGTTAAGGTTCAACCACGTGTAGGCCCTAATCCAGCCAGAGATGATGTTACGATATATTTAGGAGTAAGTCCACAAACGAATGTAGAGCTTACTTTATTTGATGAATCCGGGAAGACCATACAACAATATGTGGAAGCCGGACC
Source organism: Bacteroidota bacterium (assembly GCA_002711565.1). Classification (GTDB taxonomy): domain Bacteria; phylum Bacteroidota; class Bacteroidia; order Bacteroidales. Next base: position 9,121 of record PARP01000061.1, on the reverse strand, counting down.
ATTGAATACAGTAAGGTTCAATGTTAGCAGATTCAATGCAGGATATTATTTCTTGAGAATCAAGACCAGTAGTTATGTGGAAGTACATAAACTGGCAATCTTTTAATTATTCAGACTTCGTTTTGGAATAAGCCTCCCATTTTTCAATTAGCTGTTGCATATCCAATGGTAAGTCGGAGTTGAATTCCATTTTCTCTCCGGTTATAGGATGCTCAAACCCGAGATACTTAGCGTGTAAAGCCTGCCTTGGGATCAATTTGAAGCAGTTCTGTACGAATTGCTTGTATTTGGTAAAAGTTGTGCCTTTTAATATCTGATCCCCACCATAAGAAGTGTCGCTGAATAGCGGATGCCCGATATGCTTCATGTGGGCACGGATCTGATGAGTTCTACCGGTTTCAAGCTGACATTCCACTAAACTTACATATCCAAAGCTTCTTAAAACTTTATAATGTGTGATAGCAGGCTTGCCATGCTCACCATCAGGAAATACTGCCTGAACAAGTCTGTTTTTCAAACTTCTTCCTATATGTCCTTCAATCGTACCTTTTTCCTCTTTAGGATCTCCCCAAATGATCGCCTGATATTTTCGTTCTATGGTATGGTCAAAGAAATTCTTTGCCAATTTAGTCTGAGCGATCTCAGTTTTGGCTACCAGCATAATTCCGGTAGTATCCTTATCAATACGATGAACTAGCAGCGGCTCTGGATTCAAATGCTTTGTTGGCGATTCATTTTCCAGATAATATGTGAGCGCATTCACCAATGTGCCATCATAATTATTGAAACCAGGATGTACAACCATTCCAGCTTCTTTATTAATAAGCATAATATGCTCATCTTCATATACGATGTTTAATGGGATATTTTGAGGGATGATCTCAACTTCTCTTGGAGGGTAAGCCATGACAATAGAAATATTATCCAAAGGCTTAACCTTATAGTTTTGTTTGATCGCCGAACCATTAACAAGAATATTTCCCGCTTTTGCAGCATTCTGGATCTTATTACGGGATGCATTCATGATACGATTCATAAGATACTTATCAATGCGTATAAGCTCCTGTCCTTTGTCTACTGTTAACTGGTAATGTTCAAACAGTTCGTTCTGCTCTTCTGTTGGTTCCTTTTCTTCGATCATCTATCGTAAACGATTTATTGAGTCAAGTTGATATTCGAGATATAATGAATCTATCTGCAACATTAATGAGTCAACAGATAAAGTATCAGGGAATAAGCTTTCGATATACTCATCAAAATCAACCATTAGATCTGATCTGAACCAAAGCTTTATAAAGTCACCATGATTTAATAATGAATCGGAATCAAATCCGGGTTCTTGTGTATAAACTTTCATGTGAGCAGGATCAAATTCATCCATATAAACGATCTCTCCAACATTGAAACTCTGGCGATGCAGATAGTCGATAGCTTCCTGTTCTGATAGCCCGATCAGGAATGGAACTTTATATTTCGGTGGATCATATCCTTTTCCTAGCACAAGATCGATCTTGGATCCTTTTTGTATGGTATCGCCCGGATTAATGGTATCTCCAACCAGCATTTGTGCTAGTACAGCATTCTCTGCAAAGTCAGGAATATAATGTAGGAGGTTTACTTTCAGTCCGTAAGTCCTAAGCATTACCAAAGCTTGGCGGAATGATAGATCCACAAGATTTGGCATGATCACCATTTCAGGTGATTTAGCTACGATCGTAAAGTAGATCTGGCGGTTTCGCTTTACCTTAGAATTTGGTAATGGGTTTTGCTGAATAATGGTACCGGGATCTCTTGATAGATCATAGATAGAGTCTATCACCAAATATCTGAAGTTATGCTTATTTTCTTCTTGAGAAACGATCTCAATGTTTTTACCGGTATAAATCGGAACATTTATAGCTTCTCCATGATATGTAAACCATCCCAAAGCTTTGAGGACTGTCCATAATATGATGAATGCCAGAATAATACCGATGCTTAAGTGGAGATAGAATTTCTTTTGAGATAGAAAATAAAAAAACTTCATTTTTCGTATATTTAATGCCAGGGGAATTAGTTTAGGCTTATGTTCCTGATGAACTGTGGTTCAGTAATTAGGCTTTTTCCCTGAGCAACAAAGATAAAAATAATAAGTGCATAATTGCGAAAATAAGCTTAATCAAAAACGTGCTAATGAAGAAAATTATTGCCATAATCGCCGGTGGAGATTCCGGAGAATTTGAAATATCGGTAAACAGTGCGGCTGTAGTTGATAAACACCTTGATCATAATAAATATGAAGTCTATACTGTTATGATCCAAGGAAATGACTGGTATGCCCTGCATAATGGTGATAAGGTATTTATCGATAAGGACGATTTCTCGATCAAAATTGATGATCGAACCATAAACTTTGACATCGTTTTTAATATGATCCATGGCACTCCGGGTGAGAATGGTAAAATTCAGGCATATCTCGATCTTCTTGGAATTCCTTATACAGGATGTGGAGTTTCATGTTCATCATTAACGTTTAATAAAAGTTTTTGTAATAAGGTAGCAGCCTGGTACGGTGCACATATTGCGCAATCAATGCATTTGTTTAAGAATAATTCAAATTCTGCAACTCAGGTTCTTGAAGAATTGAAATTACCGGTTTTTGTAAAGCCTAATAATGGAGGCTCAAGTGTAGCGACCAGCAGAGTGGATGAAGCGGATCAATTACAAAAAGCAATAGATTTTGCATTTACTGAAGATGATGAAGTTTTAGTTGAAGAATTCATTCCCGGACGTGAGATCAGTTGTGGAGCATTCAACTATAAAGGTGAAATGCTGATATTCCCGATCACGGAGATCATCAGTAAGAAAGAGTTTTTCGATTATGAGGCAAAGTATACAGAAGGTATGGCAGNTGAGGTAACTCCTGCACAGATCCCACAGGAAATTGGAATTGAAGCGAAAGCGATATCTGCAGAACTTTATCAAAAGCTGAATTGTAAGGGTGTTGTACGTTTCGATTATATCTTCAATGAAGAAGCTGTATATTTTTTGGAAGTTAATACCGTACCCGGAATGTCCGAAGCTAGTATAATCCCTCAACAGGCTAATGAAATGGGAATCTCTACAGCTCGATTGTTTGAGATGATGATAGAAGATGCTATAGCTAATTAATGATTAATAATTAATAATTAAAGTGGATAAGGATATTTAATATTTTTTATCCAGAGACTCACTGAAAGCGAGGCGAAGGAACGAATTTCAAATTACGAATATGGCGAAGGAATTAGTTTTTGCTACAAATAATGAACATAAGTTAAAAGAGATCCAACAAATTCTTGGAGAGGCTTATCAGTTAAAATGTCTAAAGGATATTGGATGTAATGAGGATATCCCGGAAACTGGAGAAACTCTTGAAGAGAATGCCTCTCTAAAATCAATTTATGTTTTGAATAAATTCAAGATGGATTGTTTTGCTGATGATACCGGATTGGAAATAGAAGCTCTTGATGGCCGTCCGGGAGTTTATTCTGCAAGGTATGGTGGAGAATCTCATAATGCTGAAAAGAATATAGAAAGGGTATTAACCGAATTAAAAGGGATTCAGAACAGAAAGGCACGATTCAGAACAGTGATTTCACTGCGGTGGAAAAGTGTAGAATATCTATTCGAAGGAATTGTAGAAGGTAAGGTCATTGATGATAGAAGAGGCGATGAAGGCTTTGGTTATGATCCAATATTTGTTCCTGATGCTTATTCTGAAACCTTTGCCGAGATGGATGCTGAAGAAAAAAATAAGATCAGTCACAGAGGTAGAGCAACTCAAAAACTCATCGCATTTTTAAAAGATATTAAATAAAGGTGAAAACAAAAAAAGCCTCTCTCCCGAAGCTTCGGGATGAGAGGCTTTTTTATTATATCAAAGAAGTGTAATTATGGGAAAACCACACCTTCGTAATCAGTAATATTTACTTTAGGAACCGATGCTCCAAACTTTGCATTGATAGCATCAATGAAAGCATTTGCGATAACAGCATATCCTCTTGGATTAAGATGTACACCATCCAAAGAGAATGTTCCGCCTGTAACAAATGTTGGAGTAAAAGTAAGACCGTCAAAGATCAATCCTGTGTTAAGGTCTTTTAAAATCTTATTCACATCAACATGTGCTAAGTCATATTTTGTAGCCATAGCTAAGATCGATCCGTTATAGTCATCGATAGCTGTTTGGATAGCATCAATTTCAGTTTCAGTTAGAACATATTGNTCAGGAATTGCTGTTGCACTTCCTAAACCAGCACATTTAATATCATCCTGAGGTACAGTTAATAATATTAACTCAGTAGATTTGATCTGTCTTAATCCACCTGGAGCGGCAGCATCAGCAATGATCAAAGCATTTGGTCCTAATGCGAATTCGATAGGATCTAAACCTAAACCAACTCTTGCAACGTTTAATGCAGCATAAGCAGCATTAAGTTGTGCAACCTGGATCTCTTCAGTTAATACCAAAGCATTGTAAGGTACAGTTGTGAAGAAAGGAATTGTCGTTACGTCAGGAATATTTGCGATTGCACCTTTAGCACCTCCTGTAGTCATAGCACCTAATAATGCATCCATTGTGCCTAAGAAAGCAGTTGCATCTGTCAGTGGACTGTTTGGATCAGCAGCACCAGTTGTTGCATGGATTAATACGTCATTGTTTCCAATCCATGAAGTAAAGAATGTAGGACTTTGTGCTAAAGCAGCAGCCACAACTGAAGTTGAAGTGCTAGGCGCAAATCTTACATAATAAGGATTGAAAGAAGGTATTCCACCGATTGTAGCTGTTGGGTCACCATAGCTGTCATATAATAGATGAGCAACCTTTGCACCTGGAACACCTAAATTTCTGAATGGTCCTGTTACAGGAGTAAGCAATGCTGTTGCCAATGCTCCCTGATCTGGAGTTAATTCAGCAGGTCTAGGCCCTAATGAAGTTGTATTTAAACAATCCGTTACCATACCTAGAACATATTTCGTATTGAAAGTTGTTGCACTTGCAATACCAACACCATTTCCGGCAGGCATTAATGGTTGAGTGAATTCGCCTTGCATACCAACAGTTTTAAGTTGATTAGCAAGCATATTCGGGAAAGAATTGATCTGTCCTTCACGATATAAAGCGCGATCTGCATACCCTGCAGTAAGTGAGTTACCTATTGCAACATAGGTAGTAAAATCTGCTGTTCCTTTATCTACTGGAAATTCTTCGATCTTTGGCTGACAAGCCACGATTAGTGCCAGTACGAACAGAACTAAAATATATCTTATTTTCATAGTCATTTGAATTTAAGGTTAGAAATGATAGCGTACTCCAAATCCTGGAATGGCAGCTAAAGTTTGATATGTTCCTGAGAAATTGTTTGGCTTATATGCTTTTTCAGTCTCAAGTCCATTAGTTTGAAGATATGTAGCATGAACTTCTAGGTTCTCATTAACCATATAAGTTACACCTAAAGTGAATGCTAAAGTATTTAAACTTACAGTCTCCGGATTGAAATAGTCATCATGTGTTGGTGAAGGATCATAGTAAGCACCTGCTCTAAGTGTTACTTTTTCATTTAAGATATATTCACCACCTACTCTAATGATCAAACTATTTGAATATTCTCTTGGGTTTACAGAATTCAAAAGATCACCATTTTGGCCAAATGTGAATTCTAGTTCTTTATAAGTTCCCCAGAATACATAATTGATCTCAGCAGCTAAAGTAAGTTTCTCGTCATACTTATATGCAATACCAATATCAAGGTTTGCTGGCATTGGTAAGTCAGCATTAAATGTATTTGTTGGAGGAACAAGTGTTTGAAGAGATGCAGGAATTGCGAATATTGCTTCAGCATCTTCAACTTGCATTAAAATTCTTGAACGGAAATCAATACCTGCACTGATTTTCTCATCTTGGTAATAAGCACCAACATTGAATCCAATACTGCTGGTTTTACCGGAAAGGTTAACCTGAGAAGTTGGACTGTAAGGTAATGCTCTTTGAAGTTTTACATCTCCTGTAGCATATACTAAACCTACACCTACACCGAAGTTTTCATTTACTTTATAGGATATTGTTGGCTGAATATAAATTGCTTTAAGTGAAATGTTTTGGATCAGGTAGCGTCCTGCCCAATCGTCTGGNCACTGAGATGTACTCCCGAATGGAGTATATACACCAATACCAACCGTAATTTGTTCGTTTATCTTACCTGCTCCGTATAGATAGAATGGAGGTTTGATTGGATTGTCAGTTTGTGCCTGGTAGTTTGTAAAGTCTTTTTGGAAGGTTACATTTGATTTGATCAAACTAACACCGGCTTCGATATCGTATTTGCTATCTGTGAATGTTAAAGCTCCCGGGTTGTAGAAAATACTACTGGAACCATAAGCAAACGGTGTTCCGATGAGTCCTATTCCTGTTTGTTTTTGCCCTTGCAATCTTACCTGATAGCCACCCGCATAGGTGCTAAATGTTGCAAGTACAAAAAGCAACATTAGAAACGTAATTTTCCTCATAATTATAGATTTTTGTTAGTAATGAGACGCAAGATAATAATTTTTTCGACTTCAATTTTAATTAAGTCTAAGAGTACTTAACAGTTTTATCGTGATAAAAATCTGCGGCTAATTGTTCCGAACGACTTCATAAGCGCACTGTTCAGCTTTAATAAACCAACCAATGCAATAAAACTCATAAAGTAAATGAAGATCACTTCGATGAATGAATCAGTGGTGTAAATTCCGAAGAAATCAATATGTCCGAAGACCGATTTTATAGGCATATAGATCATCGTTGAAGCAAGTCCTATAAATACAAAAGCACAAATAGAATATGGAATGATCAGAATAGGCTTCACTAGAAAGTAAGCTAGTCGCTTCCAGTTTCTGCCATCAGTCATATAAAACCATAAGTGCTTGAAAATGTTAGAATACATTGGCTTTTGCTTGATGACTTTTGGTAATACAATGCCCAAAAACCATTCGATCATGAATTCTTCAAATTTGGTTAATTCATGCAGTATGAAGAACGAAAAGTTCAGGAAATAGATCCCTAGGATGATTGGGCTTAAAAGAATACCCATACCAAAGATCAGCATGAGGAGAGCGAGCTTGATCAAACTTAAAGGGATCACAAAAAGTGCATAGAAAAACCTGCGATAACTTTGGGTATCGATGAGGATGTCGAAGTAATTCGGTTCACCCTTATTGTCGTTATTCATGGCAAGTTTAAACATGCTTTTGCTTTAAAATTACGAATTTTAAATATTCCAATCGATAGGAGTTTTTCCTAAATCTGTCAAAATCTGATTCGTTTTAGAGAAATGTTTGTTCCCAAAGAAGCCGCGATTGGCTGAAAAAGGGGAGGGGTGAGGCGATGTTAAAACATTATGTTTGCTTTCATCGATCAACTCTTTTTTTGCAATGGCGAAGTTTCCCCAAAGAATAAAGATGAGGTTCTCCCTTTCAGAACTTAAGATCTGAATCACTGAATCGGTAAAAGTTTCCCAACCCTTGTTTTGATGAGAACCTGCCTGATGAGCACGTACCGTTAATGTTGCATTTAAAAGCAAAACACCTTGTTCAGCCCATTTATCAAGATTGCCATTTTCAGGAATTGGAATCCCTAGGTCCTGATTGATCTCTTTAAAAATATTCACCAATGATGGTGGTTTCTTAATACCTTTTGCTACTGAAAAACATAAGCCATGAGCCTGATTTGGACCATGATATGGATCCTGACCAATGATCACTACTTTTACTTTATCGAAAGGAGTGAGGTTGAATGCAGTAAAGATCTGACTACCCGGAGGATAAATAGTTTGAGTCTTTTTCTCTTCTATCAGAAAATCTTTTAATTTCTTAAAATACTCAGATTGAAATTCATTTTTCAGGATCTCTTTCCAGCTGTCGTGAATTTGAGGTTGTACGCTTGTCATTGTTTTAATTTGAAGTTTAAAGGTATTAAAAATCAATAATGATTTCTCATGAAAAAAAGGCTGTTGGTCTAAATGTTTAAATGGGATGATAAACTACATCAGAAATAATGTAAATTCGCATTGAGTTTGATAATATATTCATGCTAATAACCAAATAATTACATTATGAAAAAAGCATTACGACTATTCGTTGTCAGTATGTTAGTATGCGCCAGCATCACTTCTTTTGCAAAGGATAAAAAGAAGAAAAAAGAAAATCTGAGAGAATTCACTCCGGTAATTTCATTGGAAACAACTTCTGTTAAAGATCAAAATAGAACAGGGACCTGTTGGGACTTCTCTGCTGTTTCATTTATCGAATCAGAATTGATCCGTATGGGTAAAGGTGAGCACGATATTTCAGAAATGTTTTCGGTACGTTATGCATATCCGGCCAAAGCAAGAAAGTATTTAATGCTGCATGGGAAATATCAGTTTGCACAAGGTGGACAAGCACATGATGTAACTGATGTTATTCGTAAATATGGTATGGTTCCGGAATCTGTGTATGCTGGATTGAACTATGGTAAAGAAAAGCATGAGCATGGTGAAATGGATGCTGTTTTAAGATCCATGATGAAGGCTGTTGTTGATGGACGACGTAGAAATATTACCGAAGTATGGCATAAAGCCTTTGACGCTGTGTTGGATGTATATCTTGGCGAAGTTCCAGAAACTTTCGAATATGAAGGAAAAACATATACTCCTATTACATTCCGCGACGCTATGGGTTTCAATCCGGATGATTATGTTGAATTAACATCTTATAGCTATTATCCATTCTATGAGAAATGCCAATTAGAAGTTCCGGATAACTGGTCGATGGCATATTATTACAATCTTCCAATAGACGACCTGATGAAAGTTATGCATTATGCTATGGAAAATGGATTTACCATTGAATGGGATGGTGATGTTAGTGATACTTATTTCTCACATAAGAATGGTGTTGCATTCGTTCCTGTGAAAGGATGGAAGAAAGATATGAAGATCAGCAAAGATGACTTTATCAAGCAATTACACGAAGAGAAGAATATTTCTCAGGAAGATCGTGATAAAGCATTTTTTAGCTTTGATACAACTGATGATCATTTAATGCATTTAACAGGTATCGTTAAAGATCAAAAAGATGTAAT
>PARP01000060.1 GCA_002711565.1 Bacteroidota bacterium | reverse complement strand
TAGTTGTAAATGCATCGGTTAAATACCCTGGAAAACACAACATAGAGAATGCTTTGGCTGCTTCAGCGGTCGCTAAGTTGGCTCAGATTCCAGAAGAGAAAATAAAAGAAGCTCTTGAGTCTTATTCAGGAGTGAAAAGAAGATTTGAGACCATTTATCAGGATGATAAGATCGTTTATATTGATGATTATGCGCATCACCCAAAAGAGCTTAATGCTACTATTGGTGCTGTAAAAGAAATGTATTCTGATAAAAAACTAACAGGGATCTTTCAGCCTCATCTCTTCACAAGAACAAGAGATTTTGCAGATGATTTTGCAAAAAGTCTAGAGGAATTGGATGTAATAATCCTGATGGAAATCTATCCTGCGAGGGAAGAAGCAATCGCTGGCATCAACAGCAAGTTCTTATTAGATAAGATCGATAAGAAGGAAAAGTATTTAATGAGTTCTAACGAAATTTTTAATTATTTAAATGATAATACACCTGAGTGTTTATTGAGCTTAGGTGCTGGAAATATTGATAAACTAGTTGAACCTATAAAAGCTATTTTGAGTGAAAAAAGCTATTAAAATAAGTGTCATTATTAGCATTCTCGTGGTTTTGAGTGCACTCGTGTTTCTTATACAACAGAAACAGGGTGAAAAACTTGTGAGTGAACTGAATATTGAGATCTCTTATTTGAGTAGTGATAAATATATAGTGAATGAAGACATTGAAGCTACAATATTAAAAGTTGAGCCAGAAATTCGCACTAAAAGCATAAAGGATATTCATACTTTATCAATCGAAACTGAGCTGATCAAGAATCCTTATATCGCTGATGTTGATGTTTATAAAAAGGTGAATGGTGAGATTCATGTTATGATAAAGCAAAGACATCCAATTGCCAGAGTGGAAACTTCGAAAAGTAGTTTTTATATTGGATCAGATGGCGGAATAATGCCTGTTTCAACTAAGATCGGTTCACACGTTATGATCATTAATGGACACTTAAAAAATTATAATTATAACGACTTGATCGGATTGAACATTAGAAATTCGGAAGAGTCGGTGAAGTTAGCTCAGGCATTTGAGCTAGCAAGCTATATGCATACTAATGAGTTGTTTAATTCATTGATGGAACAAGTCTATATCAATAAACATGGTGAATTTGAATTTGTTCCGAAGTTGGGTAAACATTATGTTTTGTTTGGAGATATGTCGAGACTGGAAGAGAAGTTTTCTAATTTGGAGCACTTCTATCGACAAGGAATATCACAGGTTGGCTGGGATGCATATAGTAAGGTGAATTTAAAATTTGAGAATCAAGTTGTTTGTACAAAATAAATTATAAAATGGGAACATCAGAAATAATCGTCGGACTGGATATCGGAACGACAAAAATAGCAAGCATCGTAGGACAGCGAAATGAGCTGGGAAAAATTGAGATCCTCGGATATGGAAAAAGTGAATCCATTGGCGTAAAAAGGGGAGTGGTCTCCAATATTGAGAATACAGTCAACTCTATTAGGGAGGCTGTAGATCAAGCAGGAGAAATGTCTGATGTAGAAATAAAATGTGTGAATGTTGGTATCGCCGGGCAGCACATTAAAAGCTTGCAACACAGAGGGAATATCATTCGCGAGAACTCAGATGATGAGATCAGTAAAGAGGATATCGATTATCTGAACCAGAGCATGTATAATTTGAGTATGAATCCGGGAGAGGAGATCATTGATGTGATTCCTCAGGATTATATCGTTGATGGAGAACAGGGTGTGAAAGAACCTATCGGAATGCTAGGTAATACTTTGGAAGCTAACTTCCATATCATTATTGGTCAAACTTCAGCTGCAAAGAACATTTATAAATGTGTGAAAAAAGCTGGTTTGGAGGTGGATCAATTGATTCTTGAACCTATTGCTTCAGCAGAAGCGGTTTTGAGTGATGAGGAAAAAGAAGCGGGTGTTGTACTCGTTGATATAGGTGGTGGAACAACTGATATTGCAATNTTTCAAGACGGAATTATTCGACATACTGCCGTGATCCCATTCGGCGGTGATATCGTAACAGAAGATGTTAAAGAAGGATGTACCATCATTAAAAAGCATGCTGAAGAATTAAAAGTGAAATTCGGTTCTGCTTTAGCAAGTGAAAACAAAGAAGAGGAAATCGTTGCTATTCCTGGTTTAAGAGGAAGACCAGCGAAAGAGATCTCTTTAAAGAATCTTGCAAGCATCATTCAAGCACGTATGGAAGAGATCATTGAACATGTTCATTATGAGATTCGCAATTCCGGATTTGAAAAGAAATTGATCGCTGGAATCGTAATGACAGGTGGTGGTTCTCAACTACGTCATATTCGCCAATTGACTGAGTTTATTACAGGAATGGATACGCGTATCGGTTATCCTAATGAACACTTAGCCAGTGGAGTAGAGAAGAAGTTGGCAAGTCCAATGTATTCAACAGGTATTGGTCTTGTTATCGAAGGTATTAATCGTTTTGAGAAAGAACGTGATCGAGATCTGATCGAATTATCAGATAGACGACAAGATAAGATGCGAAAACCTAAAAAGGGTAAAGCAAATAAAACCAGTTTTCTTGATGTTGTTAAAGACTGGTTCGAAAATGATGCCATGGATTAATTAACAGACAGTTTGTTGATAAAAAAACAGCAAGCCTTACTTAGAGGGGTATTTTAAGAGTAATTTTAAGAAAATAAGATGCATAAAATGATAAATTTCGATCTTCCTAAAAATCAATCTTCTATTATCAAGGTTATAGGTGTTGGAGGTGGTGGTAGTAATGCTGTTACACACATGTTTGACCAAGGAATCAAAGGAGTTGATTTCATAGTTTGTAATACTGACGCTCAAGCAATGGAAGTCAGTGCGATTCCTACCAAAATTCAGTTAGGTGATACCGGTCTTGGTGCAGGTTCTATTCCTTCAGTGGGTAGAGAAGCTGCAACTGAAAATATAGCCGATATTCATTCTTTACTGGAGAAGAATACAAAAATGTTATTTATCACTGCCGGAATGGGTGGTGGTACAGGTACAGGAGCTGCTCCTGTTATTGCATCTGTAGCTAAAGAGCTAGGCATCTTAACTGTTGGTATCGTTACTATCCCATTTTCTTTTGAAGGAAGAAAAAGAAAATTACAGGCCGAGCAAGGAATAAATGAATTAAGATCACAGGTTGATACTTTACTCGTTGTAAGCAATGATAAATTAAGAGAACTACACGGAGACCTTAAACTCTCTCAAGCTTTCCATCAAGCAGATAATATTCTAACTACCGCTGCGAAAGGTATTGCCGAGATCGTAACTGTAACAGGTTATATAAACGTCGATTTTGAAGATGTTAAAACTGTGATGGAGAATAGCGGTAAAGCTATTATGGGATCAGCAACTGCTGAAGGTGAAAACAGAGCAATTGAAGCTGTTAAATCTGCTATGGCATCTCCACTACTTGATGATAATGATATTGCTGGAGCAAGTAATATCCTTCTATATATCGCTTCAGGAACTGAAGAGATCTCAATGGACGAGGTAACAGAAATAACGGATTTCATTCAGGATGAATCCGGACAGAATGCAGAGATCATCTGGGGTAATGGTATTGATGAGGAACTTGAAGGGAAGATCAGTGTTACGATCATCGCTACCGGATTTGATTCTACAGCCAGAAAGCAACAAGCCGAGCAAGAGGCAAATAAAACTATTTATACCTTGGATCAGTCGATCAGTGAAAAGAAAGTATCGGAGCCTACTCCTGAGATCGAAGAAGTAAAACTGGTAGAGAAAAAGGAAGATCCGATTGATGAGCCAATTATTGAAGAGCCTATAGTGGATTCAACAGATAAGAGAACTGTGGTTTTTGATCTAAGTTCTACTGATTATGAAAGCAGAGAAGAACCGAATACGCCTCCACAGAAAGTTCAGATGAATGAACCAACCCTGATGAAGCGCACTGAGAAGAAAGAAGAGCCGCCAGTTTTTAAGATCGAGACTCCATCGGTTAAAGAAGCTGCTGATGAACAACCTTCACCAGAGGTTTCAGAGATTGAAGAACGCTCACAGGATAGGATAAAGAAATTAAAAGACTTAAGCATTAAGTTGAAATCTCCTTCAGAAGTTGAGAAGATGGAGAAGCAACCAGCATATATGCGTCGTAAGGTTGAATTAAAAGATCCTGAGCCATCTTCAGAATCATTAATGTCGAAATATACTCTATCCGACAGTGAAGATAATAATACAACCCTAAGGTTAAATAATTCATTCCTGCATGAAAATGTAGACTAAGAGCGAAATATGAGTTTAGAAAAACTGATCAATAACGATATAAAAGCAGCAATGCTTGCAAAGGATGCTAAGAAGCTAGAAGCCTTAAGAGCTGTCAAATCATCCCTTTTATTACTTAAAACCGGTAAAGATGTAAGTGGTGGAGAAATTCCTGAAAGTTTGGAAATCTCAACACTACAAAAGTTGGTGAAGCAACGTAAGGAGTCTGCCGCAATTTATCAGGAAAAAGGTCGCCAGGAAATGGCAGAAGATGAATTATTCCAAGCCGGGATCATCGAGAAATATCTTCCTGAGCAAATGAGTGAAGAAGATGTTGAGAAAGCTGTTCTAAAGGCAATAGAAGCCACCGGAGCCAGTACTATGAAAGATATGGGTAAGGTAATGGGAATGGTATCAAAAGAGCTTGCAGGTAAAGCTGATAATAAAATGATCGCAAACTTTGTAAAGAAAAATCTACAAGCTTAGCAAAAGCTAAAGATTGTAATGCATCTTGATAATTCAAATTTTTTGGACAAAAAAAAGAGTGAACATTGTTCACTCTTTTTTATTATGTCATATTGTGTTTTGCGACTATTTGCTAGCTAACATTACACGTTTGAATTCTGTTACATTAAGATCTTTGTCAGAATCTGCTAAATATTGTTTAACTGATTTCTTACCATCTTTAATGAAGTCTTGGTTGATTAAGGTATTCTCTTTGAAGAATTTGTTTAATTTACCCATTGCAATTTTCTCAAGTAAGTTCTCAGGTTTACCTTCTTGACGTGCTTGATCCATTCCAATTTCTTTTTCACGCTCGATAACATCAGCAGCGATACCGTTTTGGTCAACAGCTAAAGGAGCCATTGCAGCTACTTGCATTGCAAGATCTTTTGCTACAGCGTCAAATCCAGCTTTGTTTAATCCAAGAACAGTTGCTAAGCGATTTCCTTGGTGGATATAAGCAGTTACTTGTTCAGCTTCTAATACTTCGAAAGCACCTAATTCGATTTTCTCACCGATAACACCTGTTTGGTCAGTGATAGAATCTTCAACAGTACGACCATTAAGATCTAATGCTTTTAATTCGTCAGCAGATTTAGCTTTATTTGCAATTGCAAGATCAGCGATAGAGTTTACATAAGAAACGAAGTCGTCATTTTTAGCAACGAAATCAGTTTCACAGTTAACCATAACTACAACTCCGTAGTTACCTTCAGCTTTTGCAATAACAACACCTTCAGTTGATTCTCTGTCAGCTCTCTTAGCAGCTACTTTTTGACCTTTTTTACGTAGGTAGTCAACAGCTTTTTCAAAATCGCCTTCGCATTCAACTAGTGCTTTTTTACAATCCATCATACCAGCACCGGTATGTTTTCTCAATTTATTTACTTCAGCAGCAGTAATTTTCATTGTTTAATCATTTAAAAGGTTAGACTCTTCAATTAATTATTCGCCTTTTTTAGAAACTGTTTTTCTTGGGCGTTTTGGTGCTGCTTTCTTTTCACCTTCTTTTGTTTCAGCAGCTGGACGGGCTTTAGATCCTTTTTCGATCTCAGCATCCTGTTGATCTTCAATTTGAGTGATGGTTTCAGATTTAACTTTCACTTCTTTTTGAGCAACATCCTCGTCCGCTTTCTTATCTTTATCAAGTTTGCGTTCAGCAAGACCTTCAGCGATTGCATCACACATGATCTTTGTAATTAGATCGATAGATTTTGATGCATCATCATTAGCAGGAATTGGGAAATCAACAGCTTTAGGATTTGAGTTGGTATCAACGATAGCAAAAGTTGGGATATTTAACTTTTTAGCTTCAGCAACAGCAATGTGTTCTTTGTTGATGTCAACAATAAATAAAGCAGATGGTAATCTGTTAAGATCAGAAATACTACCTAAGTTCTTTTCTAATTTAGCTCTTTCACGAGTAATTTGAAGGCGCTCTCTTTTAGAAAGTGATTTATAAGTGTTTGTAGTCATCATCTTATCGATAGATGCCATTTTTCTTACTGCTTTACGGATTGTAGCAAAGTTGGTAAGCATACCACCTGGCCAACGCTCTGTTACGTAAGGCATGTTAACAGTACCTACGCGGTCAGCTACCAAGTCTTTAGCTTGTTTCTTAGTTGCTACAAATAATACTTTCTTTCCTGATTTAGCGATTTGTTTGATCGCAGCTGCAGCTTCATCAATTTTAGCAGCTGTTTTATATAAATCGATAATGTGAATACCGTTGCGCTCCATAAAGATATAAGGCGCCATGTTCGGATTCCATTTTCTTTTCAAGTGTCCAAAGTGTACACCTGCATCTAATAATTGGTCGAAATTTGTTCGTGCCATTGATTTCAATTTAATTTGTTTACATTCTGTTTAAAGCAATCATCAAGTAGCGTATTAACGATCTTGACAATTTAGATACTAAACTCGATCCAGTAGTTTTGGGAAAATTAACGTTTACTGAATTGGAATTTCTTTCTTGCTTTTGGTTGTCCAGGTTTCTTACGCTCTACCATACGTGGGTCTCTACGAAGTAAGCCTTTTGCTTTTAGTACCGGGCGGCGTTCAGCATCGATCTCGCATAATGCACGAGAGATCGCTAAACGTAAAGCTTCAGCTTGTCCGTTGTAACCACCACCATCTAAGTTTACTTGTACGTCGTATTGACCTTCTGTACCAGTAAGTAGAAATGGTTGCTCAACCACATATTGTAAAGTAGCGGTAGGGAAATACTCTTTATAATCTCTCTTATTAACAGTAATTTCACCTTTACCTTCTTTAAGATAAATTCTGGCAACTGCAGTCTTTCTTCTGCCTAACGCATTTACAACTTCCATGTTATTTAATTGTGTTTAATTTGATTTCTTTTGGTTGTTGACCTTCATGTGGATGCTCTGAACCAGCATATACATACAAGTTTCTGAAAATCGCACTGCCTAATCTGTTTTTAGGAAGCATCCCTTTGATAGCCATCTCTACCATTGCGAATGGTTTTTTAGCCATCATTTCTTCTGCTGTAGTCATTCGTTGTCCTCCCGGATAACCACTGTGACGAACATAAGTTTTGTCTGTCCACTTAGCACCTTTTAATTGAATCTTGTCAGCGTTAATGATAATAACGTTATCACCACAGTCAACATGAGGAGTGAAATTAGGCTTGTATTTACCTCTTAAAAGCTTTGCTGCTTTAGAAGCTAAACGACCTAATACTTCGTTCTCTGCGTCAATTAAAACCCACTCTTTAGTAACAGTTTCTTTGTTCGCACTTTTTGTTTTATAACTTAAAGTATCCATCTATTAATTATTTCTAAAATATTCCTTGTGTAAAATGGGGTGCAAAAATAGAACTAAATTTTGTATTTAACAAATTTGCTAACAAGAATTTGTTGAAAATTCAGACTTCTAAATTACTCCTGTTTTATAAAGCTCCGCAAAAGTAGTAATTTATTCATTATCTGATGCTTTAGTTTTAAACTTTTAAATGTACTTCTGATAAGGGTTTCGGTGTTTTTGTTTACTTTTGATCAAGCAATTGTTTAGTATATGGATTTAGTGTTGAATAATGTATCAAAGTCGTTCGGAGATCATCAGGTTTTAAGAGATATTGATCTGGAGATCAAGAAAGGGGAGATCATTGGACTCTTAGGGAAGAATGGTGCCGGGAAAACGACCTTTCTTAATTTAATTGCTGGACTGCTTAAGCCGGATTCCGGAACAATTAAATATGGGGAGCTTGATTATTCTAGCCAATTAAATCGTACTAAATCAAAGATCGGTTATTTGTCAGAGAGAAATCCATTATACGATGAGATGTATGTTCAGGAATCACTGAATTTCGTTCGAAATCTGAGTAAGTCAAAGATAGAATCTCTTGAACAGTTGATCGATAAGTGTGAATTAAAAGAAGTTTTAGGGAAGAAAGTAAGTACCCTTTCGAAAGGTTACCGTCAGCGACTAGGTTTGGCTCAGTCTTTATTACACGAACCTGAACTTCTACTGTTAGACGAGCCTTCTTCCGGTTTGGATCCGAAACAACAACAATCTTTCTATCGTATTATTGAAGAGCGTAAGCAGAATGGGATCATAATCTTTTCTTCTCATATTTTGTCGGATATCCAAAGTACTGCTGATAGGATTTTATTGATCGATAATGGCATCATAGAGAAAGATATTGATAAGAATTCTCTCAATAAAGATGTTGCTGAATTGGAAAGATTCTTCAGCTAATTTGTTTTTAAGACCTATGAGAGAAATAATTACTATATTTGCAGAAATTTGTGGAAGGATTTGATTGATTGCAACCACGGTAAAAAATGCTAAAGCAATACCTACCAACCAATCAATTCCAATTAAATATTAAAGATCAAATATATTATGGGATATTTATTTACTTCTGAATCTGTATCGGAAGGACATCCTGATAAAGTAGCAGATCAAATTTCTGATGCCTTACTGGATGAAATGCTTAGATATGATGCTAACTCTAAAGTCGCATGTGAAACTCTTGTAACTACAGGACTTGTAGTTTGTAGTGGCGAGGTTAAAACCTCTGGTTATGTTGATGTTCAAAAAGTAGCCAGAAAAGTAATTAAGAATATTGGATATACTGATGCAGCCTATCGGTTCGATTACAACTCTTGTGGAATTATTTCTACAATTCATGAGCAATCTGCAGATATCAATCAAGGTGTTGAGAGAGCAAAAGCTGAAGATCAGGGTGCCGGTGATCAGGGAATGATGTTCGGATTCGCAAATAGCGAAATGGGAAACCTCATGCCATTACCAATTGAGTTGGCACATATTTTCTTACAAGAATTAGCTGCAATTAGAAAAGAAGGAAAGAAGATGAAATATCTTCGTCCGGATTCAAAATCTCAGGTAACTATTGAATACGATAATTCAGGTAAGGCAAAAAGAATTGATACAATAGTTGTATCTACTCAGCATGATGATTTCGATGAAGAATCAAAAATGCTTGCTAAGATCAAAACTGATATTGAAAAGATCCTTATTCCAAGAGTAAAGAAAAATTTAGAACCTAGAATTAAGCGATTATTCAAAGGCGATTTTAAACTCTTTGTTAACCCAACAGGGAAATTCGTGATCGGCGGTCCTCATGGCGATACTGGTTTAACCGGTAGAAAGATCATCGTTGATACTTATGGTGGAAGAGGAGCTCACGGAGGTGGTGCATTCTCAGGAAAGGATTCATCAAAAGTTGACCGTTCCGCTGCTTATGCTGCAAGACATATTGCAAAGAACCTTGTAGCTGCCGGAGTAGCTAAAGAAATTTTAGTGCAATTGGCATATGCAATTGGAGTTGCAGAACCTGTAGGGGTTTATGTAAATACCCGCAATACTTCTAAGCTGAAGAATGCAGAAGGGAAGAAGTTAACTGATGGTGAGATCGCATTAAAGGTTAAAGAGATCTTCGATCTAAGACCGTATTCAATTGTAAGTCGTTACGGCTTAACAAACCCGATTTTTGAACCTACTGCTTCTTATGGACATTTTGGAAGAGATCCATTTGTAAAAGAAGTTGAAGTGTATTATCAGGATGATTCAACGATCGAAAGAGACGGCAAATACTTTAAGGAAGTTGAGTTCTTCGCTTGGGAAAAACTCGATTATGTAGATAAGATCAAAGAAAGTTTTAAACTATAAATAGAAAAGGCCTCATCCCGAAGCTTCGGGACGAGGCCTTTTTTTATTTAATGTTTGATGATCATCTTTTTGGTTTCTTTTATTTCTCCTTCAATGATTATTGAATAGAAATAAATTCCGTTCGGAGTATCACTCAGATTCATCGTTAGAGTTCCTTGTGTTCCTTCAAAAGATTGTTGTAAAACAACTGACCCCAATAATGAACGAATAATGATCTTTGCTTCACGATAATTTATCGGGAAACTGAAATCAAAATTAGCATCTGAAATTACAGGATTTGGATATACTTCAGAAACTTCAAAACTCCTTTCGTTAGCCAAAGAGTTGTTAGATCTTGTATACTCTACCTCAAAACGAAATGCTATGGTTCCGGTCTGAATGTTTTCAATTGTATATTCAACTGCAAATCCTCCATTTTGATTATTCGGGATGTATTCTAAAATTAAATCTGTTGATCCAGAGTTCTGTTTTTTCTTTCTTTTTTTCTTCTCAAAATAATAATAATGGTCTGTTCCAGGTAATGAATTGATCACACGTTGATTGACTTTCCATTCTTTGGAGTCGATCATTCCTTCAAATAACAAATGCATTTGGTGATAAGATTCTTCCGGAAGTAATTGGACCTTAATTCTTGAACCAGATATAATTTTGCCGCCCTCATTCGTAAATACCTGAAATTGAGGAGCTGCAAATGCCGTAGAGATAAATCCAAGAAAGAAAAGATAAAGTAAGATTTTCCTCATAGGCGTTAATTGGTTCTACATAGTTTATAATACGATCTCTCGCTTGTTCAAATTTAAGGAATCAAGCTCAAGAAAACAATAGTAAATCGTTAAACAATCTTAAAAAAGCAAACTATTCGATCAATGCTCTAATCTTTTGGATCAGAATATCTCTTTTGATCGGTTTGGTAACATAATCATCACAACCGGCATTTAAAGACTTATCCTTATCACCCGCAATTGCATAAGCAGTTTGTGCGATGATCGGTAAATTAGGTCTAAATTCCTTAATTACTCTGGTTGCTTCATAACCATTCATTACCGGCATGTTAATGTCCATAAGAATCAACTCTATCTCATCATTCTCCTTACATTTTTCGATAGCTTCTCTACCATTAGCGGCCCAGATGGTTTTGAATCCTGACTTATTCAGAACTACCTCCAAGAACTCATAGCTAGCTTCAACATCCTCCGCAACAAGTATCAATGACGATCCTTTTTTTACTTCTGTGACTATTGTCTCAGCGTCTTTTGGGGATTGAAGTTTACTACTCTTCAAATTGTCTAATGGAAGTGTAAAATGGAAGGTGCTTCCTGAACCTTCCTCAGATTCCAGCCAGATCTCACCACCCAACAGCTCAGTTAATCTTTTAGATATTGACAACCCAATACCTGTTCCACCATAGGTTCTGGTATGAGAATCCTCAACCTGTCTGAAAATATCGAAGATGAATTCTTGTTTTTCTTTAGGAACACCTATGCCAGTGTCTTTTACGAAGAAATGCAGTACATGTCTTCTTTTAATCAGATCAATCTGACATCCATAATAAACCTCTCCGGTATTTGTGAATTTAATTGCATTCTTTAGAAGATTCAGTAAGATCTGTTTAACTTTAGAAACATCTGTATCTATAGTCAAGTTAGAGCAATCCTGTGGAATCGACTTACGAAGATTGATATGTCCTTTAAAGCTTCTTTGCCTTTCGATCTCAATAACGTCTTCGATTCCTTGGAAGATCTCACTTACATCGATTTTCTCACGGAGGATCTTCATTTCACCTGTTTCAATGAGGGTGATATCAAATAGATCCTCAACGATATTCAACAAATGTTTACCACTTGAATTTATAGTTTTATTGAACGTTAGAATTTCTTCTTTACTTACGTCGTCTGAAATAATATCTGAGAATCCTATGATAGCGTTCAAAGGAGTTCTTAGTTCATGAGACATTGTAGCTAAAAATGCAGATTTCAATCTGTCTGATTCTTTAGCTTTTTCCAGAGCGATCTTCAGATCATCTTCTGTTTTCTTTCGATAAAGTGAAATACTTAATTGTTCTGAAATGAATTCAAGGATTTTCTTATCAGATTCTTTATAGGCATTTTGGTTTTTATAGCTTTGTACCGCAAAAACTCCACTTGGTTTATTGTCAATCCTGAGAGGCACTCCAAGCCATACTTCTGGTGCTTTACATATTAAATCAATTTCGCCTTTATTAGCTCTTTTAATTATTTCCGGCTTAGTAAGTAGTATTGGTTTGTTCGTTTTTAAAACACATGCACTCATTGTTTTACCTGCCGGCCATGTAGCAATATCGGTTTCTTCATCACTTAGGTACGGAGAAGTAAAACTGTTTGTTAGCTCATCATAAAATGCAATAAAGAAATTTGTTGTGTCAATAATTTTACCAAGTTCAATTTGAATGATTTTAACTAAATCTTCGATTCTTTGTTTTGAATTGATTGCATTTGATATTCTATATACTGTTTTCTGAACTAGTTCAGATTTAATTCTTTCCGTAAGATCAACATGTGTACCGATTACACGAACTGCCTTGTCATTCTTATTAAAAAGAACTTCAGCACGTGAAAGTACAGTAACCCAATGACCATTTTTATGCAGTAATCGAAACTCAACTTCAAATCGGTTTTTTTCTTTTTTGATAACTTGATTTAACTGCTTCATTGATGTTTTGATATCTTTAGGATGAATGAGCTTTTCCCAGCTTTCGAACTTGTTCGGCAATTCTTCATCACTATATCCTAACATTCTTTTCCAGCCGGGAGAGAAATAAATACTGTCGGTATTTAGATCCCAATCAAAGAGGCCATCTTGTGCAGCATTCATAGCTAAATCGAATCTTTCCTTACTTTCTTTAATTATTTGAGCTGATCTTTTCTGTTCAGTAATATCTGTGTGAATTCCCACCGCTCTAACAGCCTTATCATTTTTATAAATGATTTGTGCTCTTGAAAGAATATCCAGCAGTTCGCCGGATCTGTGTTTCATCTGAAACTCAACATCATAATGGGTAACTTTATTTTTAATCGCTTGATTAAGCTTTTCCAATGATGCTTCACGTGCTTTAGATTCTGTAAGTTTTTTCCATGTTTCTAGACTATTTGGGAGTTCATGATCTTCATATCCAAGCATGTTCTTCCAGCGTTCAGATAAATAGACTTCATTTGTGATCAAATTCCAATCATATAATCCATCTTGTGCAGCTTGCATTGCAAGATTAAACCTGTCTTCACTTTCTTTAAGATTGTCCTCTGCCTCTTTTTGTGCGGTTATATCTTCTACAACCCCCTCATAGTATTTTACACCGCCATTTTTATTAAAAACTCCAATTGCGCTTTCACGTAATACTATTCTTTCTCCATTGCTTTTTAGCCAGGTTGATTCTAAGCCAATTACCTTACCATCTTTCCGTATTTTAGCTTCGAATAATGATCTTTGATATTCATTCGTAAAACCTTCATTGCTTAAATCACGTTTGGATAATTCCTCAAAACTCGAAAATCCAAGCATTTTTACCATAGCTGGATTTGCAATCAGTATCTCTCCTTCAGGAGTTGTTTGATAAATTCCTATTGAAGCATTTTCAAATATTCCTTTAAACCTTAGTTCACTCTTTTTTAATGCTTCCTCCGCTAATACACGTTCTGTTATATCACTAATAATATGTACAGCTCCTTCAAAATCATTCTGCTCATTAAGAATCGGATCTACTGTTATTTCATACCATTTTCCTTCAGATTCGTAGGTCATCTGTTCTCGTTTGAGACTTATCATAGATTTTTTAACCACACAGTTTTCTATTGGTTTGTTGGTTTTATGTGCAAATTTAAAACAGCAATTATATAGCAATTCAGTTCTCGATGTCTGGAATAGATCTTCTGCAGCTTTATTGGTTTGTAAGATTTGGTGATTTTTATCCAGAATCCATATGATATCCTTACTAGAGTCAAATGTTGTTTGCCACTCACGAGCAGCTTTTTCTAAAGCTACTTTGTTTTTTTTATTTTCAGTAATATCATATCCAACGGCCTCAAGTATTTGCTCGTCTTTATTCAGCTTTAATGATAATTCCATCCAGAATTTGGTTCCATCTACTTTTTGTGCTTCAAGTTGGAAACCATGCACTATGCCTTCATTTTGGATCAATTCGATCATTTTATCGCGATCCTCCATATTTACATAATGTGTATTTACTTTAAAGTCACGACAAAAGGATTGAATATCTTTATATCCAAGCATTCTCAGTCCTGCATCATTTGCATTGATACCTTTTCCATCTATACTTGTTGTATACATAGCAATGACAGCATTGTCATATAAGTAACGATATTTTTCTTCACTCTTACGGAGGGCTTCACTCGTTTTAAGTCTTTCGGTTATATCTTGTGTAGAAACATAAACCCTTTCCAAACTTTCTTCAAAGCCAGGAACCACAACCCAGTTAAGATGTACGAATATTTCTTGTCCGTCTAAAGTTTTTACCCTGCCATCAAATGAGCATTCGTTTCTGCCCTCTGCAATTGCAACAAGTTCTTCAATAAATGATTCATATGAATCTTCAGTAAAAACTTTGGCAAGACCTTGCAGTAATTCGTCTTTACTTTTTGCGTTATGGAGTTCAAGTACAGGTTTATTAACTTCTAGTATCTTGATTTTAGAAGCTAAATCAGATACAAGTTTAGGTCGTGCAGAAAAATAAGTTCTATAATCTTTTATATTACGTTTTTTAAGTTTCTCAATTGCAGTTTTTACTTCAGAAAAATCTTCTTCCCAGGTAGGAACCGGAGAGTATTCAAATAAGGCTCTGAAATGTGATTCACTGCTGATAAGGGCTTGTTCAGCTTTTACCCTTTCTGTGATATCCTGGAATACACAATATGTTTGTCTAACACTTCCATCCGGATTATATCCTACACATCCCTCAAATGAAATTTGAAGGTAATCGCCATTTTTATGTTTGATCTTGAACTGTGCATCATGCACATATCCTCTTTTTTTGAACTGAGGAAACCTTTTTTCGAATATCGGTTTCCATTCTGGATGAAGGAAGTCTTTATAATACTGCCCAATTACTTCATCTCTATTATAACCTAATGTTTCTAACCAAGCAGGATTTACATCTCGGAATGAGCCGTCTTCATTTAAAGATTGATAAGGTAGTGGCGCGTTTTCATACAAGGCCTTATACATTTCCTCACTATTTCGAAGATCAATTTCAAATTGTTTACGTTCGCTAATATCTCTCACAATAGCTTGTAAATAATCTTCATTATCAATTTTAAGTGAAGTAAGTGAAATTTCTGAGTAAAACAGATCTCCTCCTTTTCTTAAATGTAACCATTCAAATTTTTGTTCTTTCCCTTCTAAGGCGGCCTTCATTTTTTTAAAGGCTTTCTCTTTAGATTTGCTTCCATCGGGTTGTAATAATGGAGAAAAATCTCCTGGAGTTGCACCTATGATCTCATCATATTCACAATTAAAAATCTCAAGTGTTTTCGGATTGCAGGATTCAAATTTAAATCCTTTCATTAGGAAAATGGCATCATTAGCTGATTCAAAAATCGATTTAAATTTTTTATGGCTTATTATGACTTCATTTTGAGCTTGTTTTATCGGTGTAATATCTATAAAACTTACAAATACTTCTTTTAATGTTTCTTTTGAATCTGGATGAACTGTTATGTTTAAAACTAAGTCCATCAACTCTCCATGAGGGTTGATCAACTCAATTTCACTTTTAAAATTCATGTCTCCATTGTAAAGGGCAATTATTTCTTTTTTAAATACAGCCCATGATTTAGAGGTAAACCAATCGGGTATGTTCTTATTAAATTCATTTGAATCTTCTAATTTATAGAATTCTATAGTTTGAGCATTAAAATCAGTAATGCTAATAAGTGCGGCGCATTTTTTAAGTTCATTCGGATGCTTATCAAAATATAGATCCAAGTCTACTATACCTTTTTCTTTTAACTTATCAAGGTGCTTCTTTAAATTAGAAAAATCCTCAACTAAAATAGGTATGCCTGCATTGTTAAATAATGAACTAGAGAACCCACTTTGGTGTTTTAAATCACTACCTAATTCAATATTTTCTTCTCGAAGTTTGTCTTCAGCAGTCTTGATCCTTAACATAACACGGATCTGTGCAGCAAGCTCGATCGGATCAATAGGCTTTGATAAAAATGCATCAGCTCCAATATCCAATGCCTTCACTCTACTTTCCATATCTGTTTTGATGGCTGTGATCATAACTATTGGAATATGCTTGGTCGCATCATTTTCTTTAAGCTTACTACATACTTCATAGCCATCCATTTTAGGCATAATGATATCGAGAAGGATTGCATCCGGTGATTCATTAATGGCCAGCTCTATACCTTCAACTCCAGAAGTTGCAGTGAGGGTTTGGCAATTCTTAAGTTGGGATTTGACAATAGCCTTTATGGTTGTCAGATTGTCAACTTGATCATCTATAGCTAGAATTTTGTACTTCTTCATGACTTATATAAATCGTTCAATTTCATTTAATAATACATCAGCGTCTATTGGTTTAGGAACATATCCATCGCATCCTAATGAAAGAATGCGATCTTTGTCGCCTTTCATAGCCTGTGCCGTAACTGCTATAATTGGGATCATCTGTGTGTTCACATCTTTTTTTAGTATCCGAATAAGCTCTTCTCCACTCATTACAGGTATGGAAACATCCATTAAGATCAGATCCGGTTTATTCTCTTTAGCCAGTTTCAATCCATCAGCTCCATTCTCTGCATCCCAAATAGTATAGCTATTATCTAGAATTGCTCTTAATGTAACTAAATTATCAGGGTTATCCTCTATGATCAATATTCCTGCATCTTTGTGAGCTCGTTCTTTTTTAGGGATCTCTATAGTTGAACTAATGTTAGTTTTTTTGATGAACATATTCCTGACTTTTGACACCAAGCCTAGAATATTAATATCACCTTTTTGTACCAATTGCTGTACATTATTGGATTTTAGTTTCTTTATGTCACTTGGAGATAGATCCTTTGCCGTAAGAACCAATACAGGAATACCTCTTGTTTTATCTTTATTTCTTATAGAATTCAGGACTTCAAATCCATCTATGTCAGGCATCATTAAATCCAGAATAATACCATCAGGAATAGTTTTACTCATGTAATCGAGAGCTTCTTTACCGCCTGGTGCCACATCTACCTCATATCCTTCTTTGATCAA
>PARP01000059.1 GCA_002711565.1 Bacteroidota bacterium | reverse complement strand
ATACTTTAAAGATCAAATTCAATGAAGATGATGATGCTGAGTTTCTCTATGCATATCATCAAGCAAGATTTTTTAAAAATGATATGCAAGGTGCCTGCGATTCACTTGTTTATGCAATGTCTGACTCTACCATAAAGATGATGGAAGATCCTATTGTTTGGTCGGACGAGAACCAATTGACCAGTGATTCGATGCTGATTTTTATCAGCAATAACCAACCGGATTCGTTAAACTTAAGCGGCGGGGCATTTATCGTTTCTGAAGACACTTTACAATGTTTCAATCAGATTTCCGGAAGAGAGGTTATGGGCTATTTCATTAAAAAGGAGCTTCGGAAGATCAATGTAAATGGAAATTCTGAAACCATTTATTTTGTGAGAGATGATGAGACCACAGATCTTTTAGGCATCAATAAGGCAGTTGCAAGTAATATGATCATTAGATTGGATGAAAAGAAATTGAAATCTATAACCTATATCGGCGATCCTGAAGCAACACTATTTCCGGAAAAAGAAGTCTCCAGATCTGAACGAGAATTGAAAGGTTTCAGCTGGAGAATTGATGAACGTCCTAAATCCAAAGATGATATCTATCCAATAGAAAAAGTCAGAAGACCTCAACAACAGTCACAAGAGGAAGAATCTACCGAAGAAAGATCGGAAGAAGAAAATAATTAATCTGAAGAAAAATAATTCCTAGAACAATGAGAATTTAACGTAACGCTTAGGACGTTTCTTTACGTCTTCAAGAAGTGCATTAAGCGCCGCTGCAGATTTCTCTAAATTTAAGTAGAGTGTATCATTCATCAGCATTGCACCTACAGTACCTTGACCTTTATTGATCTGTTCTAAAATAGCAGCCAGTTCGCTTGCAGTTTTATTCACATTCACGAAAGTTGCAGCAACATTTGCTTTGGCTAGGGTATCACTAATAGCTGAGAAGTTTGTAAGGATTGAAGTGATATTCTGTTCATTCTTATCCAGGTTACCAGTGATCGACTCAATATTATCAAGGATTAATGCAAGACGTGTCGCTTCAGCATCAACCAAAGTATCAACTTTAGCAGTTGTATGTTGTAGATTATAGAATGTCTTCTCAATACTTGAGAAACTATTGATCAGGTTATCAGCGGCTTTATCATTAAATATCGTTTGGAATACCGTGAAAACAGAATCGATCGTTCCCATCAATTGTTCAGCTTTATTTTTCAATGGCTGCATCTGACGATTTACTTCGTCTTTAAGGTTTGCCTCCACTTCGGTGGCGAGTGTATCTCCTGAATTGATCAAATTAGATCCATTACCCAAAAGAATTCCTACTTCTTTTGTTCCCATTAGGTCGGCACTGAAAATTCTTGCGATAGAATTCGAAGCTATTGGAAAATCTGTATTAATTGAAAGTACAACTATGATATCTCCTTGTCTACCTTCATGGAAATAGATATCTTTCACCATTCCAACTTCCAGACCATTGATCGATACTTTATTCGCAACTTTTAATCCCCCGATCTCTGGATAAACACCATAAATAACTCTTTCCTGAGAAAATACATTTTTCCCCTTCAGGAAATTGTATCCCCAGAATAATAAGACTAATCCAACGAGGAATAGTAGTCCGATCTTAAATTCACGTGATATTTTCACAAACAGTATTTTTAAACAAAATTAAGGTTTTTTGACCAAGGATTTGGCTTTTTCGAGGGAAATGCGCTTTCCATCCTGAAAAGCAACAACAAAAGCATCCTTATATTTACCCCTTCTCAGGGTATTCTTTAAAGCATTTGCTTCGTTAAAACTACTAAACTTTCCGGTACAATATTTAAACTCACCCAAATGTTTATAGTTGAACATATCCGAAAGTCCTTTAAATCTCCTCGAAGTATTCACTTTTTTAGGTGATGAAGCGATCTGCACTCTAAAGAATATGTTTTTATTCGAAATGGTTTCCGATTGAACGATCGGAACCGAAGCAGCTGCTTGCTGATTACGATCCAGTTCTTCTTTATATTCCTTAAAAGCCCTGTATATTGCTGAAGCTAAATATGTTTGTCCGCTTTTTGTTTTTAGAAACTTTTCATCCTTCGTATTTGAAAGATAGCCTGTTTCAACTAAAATTCCTGGCATTGTCGTTTTATATAACACCCAGAAACCGGCTTGATAAACACCGCGATCTCTAAGTCCAACTCTTTCTTTGAACTGTCGTTGAACTTTTGCTGCCAGGTTCAAACTTTCATCCAAATATGCATTTTGGTATAAGCTGAAAATGATATATGCTTCTGCTGAATTCGGATTAAAGCCTTCATAATGCTGAAGATAATCATCCTCTTTCAGGATTGAAGCATTCTCAAGTTTTGCAACTTCCAAATTTTCCTGACTTTTATGTAAACCCATCACATATGTTTCAGTACCATATACTTTCGATGAATTATTGGCATTACAGTGAATTGAAATGAAGAAATCCGCATGATTATCATTTGCAATTCTTGCTCTCTCATGTAATGGAATAAAACGATCTGATTTTCTGGTATAGATCACCCGTACATTCTTCAGGTTTTTCTCAATGTAGCTACCTGTTTTCAAGGCTATCGAAAGTGCGATATCCTTCTCCTTGGAAGTTTTACCCAAAGCTCCTGGATCTTTCCCTCCATGGCCGGCATCGATCACAACTACCATCATTTTTTTCGTATCTTGAGAAAAAATGCCTGTTGGCAGAATGATCAGTATTCCTAAAAAAACAAAATATGTTAATATTGATCTCAATTCGTGTTTATTTAATAGATTTGGTACTTATTTTGCAATCGGTACCCTTGTAAACAAATTTAACATTAATCCTAAGCCTTAAGTATAAATTGTTGTCCGAATTATCAACATCTAAGTCTTTAAAATCAATGTTTCTGACATTGATCATACTTACTTTTAGCTATACTGCAACTGCTCAGGATACAACTTTAAGACCACCTGCAAGAATCGTCCCAAAAACAACAAAACAGGATACAACCAAGAAAAACTCCAAAGCTCTTGATGCAAAAGTTGAGTATAAGTCCAAAGATTCATTAAGATTTGAGATCGATAGTAAAACGGTTTTCCTTTATAAAGAAGCGGATATCAATTATGATAAAGTAAATCTAAAAGCGGATGAAGTACTGATCCGTTTCAATGAAAATACTCTGGAAGCTCAGGGAGCTCTCGACTCAATCGGAATAACTGAAGGGAATCCGGTGTTTGATGATGGCTCACAGACATTTAAATCCAAATCATTAAAATATAATTATAAAACCCAAAAAGGTGTTATTAAGGGTGTTGTAACTGAAGACGACAAAGGCCTTATTCATGGTAAAACCGTAAAGAAATATGAAGATAATAACTTCAATATTCAACGCGGTTTGTTTACAACCTGTACAAATGAAGAGCATCCGCATTTTGCTTTTAGTTTTAGCAAATCGAAAGTAATCCCTAACGATAAGATCATTACCGGTCCGGCAAATCTTGTGATCGAAGATGTGCCTACTCCATTATTTTTGCCATTCGGATTATTCCCTATCAAACCAGGACAACGTTCGGGGATCATTTTCCCTACCTACGGAGAATCTGCAAACCGCGGTTTTTATCTTGAAAACGGTGGTTATTATTGGGCGATCAGTGATTATATAGACTTCCAGTTAACGGGAGATATCTATACAAGAGGAAGTTGGGCACTCAAACCCAAAATGAATTATGCAAAACGATACAAATACTCAGGAACAGTAGACCTTAGTTATGCAGTAAATAAAACCGGAATTGGTACAAGTAAACAAACCAGTAAGGATTTTGAAATTAGGTGGTCACACTCACAAGATGCTAAAGCTCGACCAAACAGTAGATTTTCAGCAAACGTAAATATCGTTAGTAGGCAGCTCAACAAATTTAATCCTACAACAGAGGAAGATTTCTTATCTAACACCTTTCAATCGAGTATTTCATATCAAACAAAAGTTGCCGGCAAACACCAGTTAACTCTGAACGCCAATCATACTCAGAACACAGGAACAGGGATGGTAAATATTACCTTGCCCCAAATCAGTTTCTCAGTTAAGAGATTCTACCCTTTTAGAAAAAAAGCCAGAACTGGATCCCTAAAATGGTACGAAAATATCAGTGTGAACTATACGCTGAATGCACGAAATACAGTTAATGTTCATGACTCAATCCTATTTACTCCCGATGTGCTCAAATACTTAAAAAATGGAATTCAGCATAATATTCCGGTATCAAGTACATTAAAAATTCTGAAACACTTCAATCTTACGACCAGCTTCAACTTTAAAGATCGGATGTATTTCAGTAAAAGCACACAAACTCTGGTAACCGATACGCTGGAAAATGGTGATCTTGACAGTTATGTAGATCGAGATACTTTAGGCGGCTTTAATAACGTTTACGACTTTAGTGTAAATGCTAGACTATCAACAAAATTCTTCGGGATTGTAAACTTTAAAAAGGGGCTGATCAGAGCTGTACGACATGTGGTTACTCCAAGTGTCTCATTTAGTTATTCACCTGATTTTTCCGAGGAATCATGGGGATATTATGACTACAGATATACCGATGCAGCCAGAACAGACAGTACTCTATATTCTCTATATGAAGGATATATTTATGGAAGCCCTGGAAGGGGAAAACAAGGAAGATTAACATTCTCTATCTCAAATAATCTAGAAATAAAAGTCAGAAACCGAAAAGACTCCATTAATGGTGTTAAAAAGATACCACTGATCGACAATTTCACAATTAGTGGTGGATATGATTTTGCAAGAGATTCTTTAAGATGGTCACAAGTTACTATGAATGGTAGAACTAGATTGTTTGACAAACTTAACATCACTTATAGATCCACCTGGGATCCCTATATTGCTGATTCCTCAAACAATGCAAGACTGAATCAAACTGAGTGGAGTATAAACAAAAGGCTCTTACGACTAGTGAATACAAATTGGACATTAGGTCTGGATTACTCATTTAGTTCAAAGAAAAAAAGTGGCTCGAATAAAGGAAAGGTTCCGGTGCAAAGAGCCACAATCTTGGATGATCCATTAGCTCGGGAATATCAGGACTTTTTATATTACCCCGACAGATATATGGACTGGGACCGAGCATGGAGAGTAAGCTTATCTTATAACCTCACATATACTACAAATCACAGGTATCTTGATTTCGTGAAAGAAAAAAATCCTACTCTGGTACAAACGATATCTGCAAGAGGAGAGGTAAGTATTACCCCTAAATGGAGGGTTTCATTTAATACCGGTTACGACTTCAAGAGTAAACAAATCTCTTATACTTCTTTGAATATATACAGAGATCTGCATTGTTGGGAAATGCGCTTCAACTGGATTCCGTTTGGTACTAGAAAGAGCTGGAACTTTACTATTAATGTAAAATCATCTGTACTTCAAGATCTGAAGTTGACAAAACGTAAAGATTTCCGTGATAGCTTTTAATTAGATCTCAACTTCGATCCCAATCTTTTTCGATATTGCTTTTTGATAGATCAAATTTGCAGTTGCTGCATCCTGCACTGCTAAACCATTGGATTTAAAAACGGTGATCTGCGACTTAGAAGTTCTTCCCGCCTTTTGATTATTGATAACTTCTCCCAGTTCAGCTTTAAAATGCTCTTCATTGATAGCCCCTTCTACTAGAGGAATAATGAAGTCTCCTGCTTCAGAAAAACAAGCATCTTTGGAATCCCCAACAAAGTATGATTTCTTTATCAATGCAGAATCCAACTCTCTGGTTGTTGGAGTGTGAGAACCAATTCCGTTCACATGCGTTCCCTTTTTGATATTTTTACCATCAATGACCGGACTTGGTGATGATGTTACCGTACAAATAATGTCGGCTGATGTAATGTCATCAACATTTTCCAAAATCTCGAACTCAATATCTGGATAATCCTTGAACCTGGTAGCAAAATCCTTTGCTGCTTTTTTATTCAGATCGAAAACCAATACTTTAGAAATGCTTCTGACCTCCATAACGGCTAAAACCTGCATTTCGGCTTGCACTCCGGTTCCTATGATCCCTAATGTCATATTACGTTCATCTTTCGCCAGATATTTAGTGGCTACACCACTTGAAGCTCCGGTACGAACGGCTGTAAGATAACTGCCATCCATGATGCATTTTACCTTGCCTGTTTCTGAGTCCTGAAGTAAAACGGTTCCAAGTACTGCCGGAAGATCATGCTTTTCGGGGTTTTCACCAAAAACACTTACCACCTTACACGCCAAGGATCGGCTGTTTTGTAGATATGCAGGCATATATAATGAGATACCTCGATCCGATTTTATATTGGATCTTAAAGGCTGAACAGCTGTTTCTTCAGAGAATTCAACAAAGGCTTGTTCAACTACTTCTATACACTCACTCATTGTTAAAAGTGAACGTACTTCATTTTGATTAAGAATTAGGGTCATTAGGTGCAATTTTGAACTAAAATAAGAAGCAATTTTGGATTGAACAAATCACAAATTTTATTTTACATTTGTTTATCAATAATTATTAAAACGTAATATAAAAATGAAGAAGATCGTAAACATTTCGAATGCACCAAAACCATTGGCACCGTATAGTCAGGCAGTAATGGCAAATGACACTTTATATATCTCAGGACAAATTGGAATGGATCCTCAGACCGGAAAGATCGTGGAAGGTGGAGTTGCAGCACAATGTAAACAAGTGATGGAAAACATTGGTTCAATCCTCAAAGAAGTAGATTTCGATTATTCAAATATTGTAAAATGCTCAATTTTCATGAAAGATATGAGCTATTATGGTGATGTAAACGAAATTTATGGACCTTACTTCAAGATTGACCCACCCGCTCGTGAAGCTGTTGCCGTTAAAGGATTACCTGCGGATGTTGATGTTGAGATCTCTTGTATTGCAATAAAAAAATAATCCCTATTACTTATGAAAAAACTAGTCATACTAATTAGCTTATTTGCTTTTATCGGCCTTTCGAACCTAAGAGCTGATGAAGGAATGTGGATCCCTTCATTGATCCAGGAACTGAATGAAAAAGAAATGCAGGATCTGGGAATGATGTTAACTGCTGAAGACATCTACAGTGTAAATAACTCATCTTTAAAGGATGCGATCGTAAAGATTCCGGGATGTACAGGTGAGATCGTTTCAGATCAAGGACTGATCCTTACAAATCACCATTGTGGATATGGAAGAATCCAAGCTCATAGTACACTTGAAAACGATTATCTTACAGATGGATTCTGGGCTATGAAAAAGTCTGAAGAACTTCCGAACCCGGGAATGTATGCAAGGATCCTGATCAGCATAGAAGATGTTACGGATAAGATCTATAATGTTTTAAATGATGGCATGACTGAAGTTGAAAGAGACAAAGCCATCAAAGCAAAGATCAAAGAACTAACTAAGGCTGCAACTGAAGGAACACATTATGATGCATTTGTAAGGCCATTTTATTATGGAAACAAATATTATTTATTTGTAAATGAAACATTTAAAGATGTACGCCTAGTTGGTGCACCTCCATCAAATATTGGGAAATTCGGTGGTGATACAGATAACTGGATGTGGCCTCGTCATACAGGTGATTTCTCAGTATTCAGAATTTATGCAAACAAAGACAATAAGCCAGCTGAATATTCAGAAGACAATGTTCCTTATAAACCCAAAAATCACTTAAAGATCTCTTTAAAAGGTGTTGATGAAGGCGACTTTACGATGGTATTTGGTTATCCGGGAAGAACACAGGAGTATTTACCATCTTATGGAGTTGAGATCAATACAGAAGTATTGAACCCGATCAAGATCAAATTGAGAGCAGAACGTTTGAACATCTTTAAAAGAGAAGTTGAAAAGGATAAGAAAGTTCGTATTCAATATGCATCTAAAACTGCCGGTGTAGCAAATGGTTGGAAGAAATGGCAAGGTGAGACCAGGGGTATCAGAAGATTTGATGCAATTGGTAAAAAACGTGCTTTTGAAAAAGAATTCGTAGCATGGGCCAATGCCGATGAAACCCGTAAGGAATTATATGGTGATTTGATCGCAAATTATGAAAAAGCTACTAATGATATCAAACCATTGCAAATTGCCTATACATATATGCGCGAAGCAGGTTACGGAATTGAGATCGTTAGATTCGCATCCAGTTTCTATCCATTGATCGATGCTGACAAACCATTAGCTGCCGACAAAAGACAAAAA
Organism: Bacteroidota bacterium; assembly: GCA_002711565.1. Taxonomy (GTDB): domain Bacteria; phylum Bacteroidota; class Bacteroidia; order Bacteroidales. Next base: position 6,361 of record PARP01000059.1, on the reverse strand, counting down.
ACCATAAAATCACTGAATGGTACAGTTGAGAGATTCTTTAAGAATTACTATCAACCAATTGATGAAGAAGTTTTTGAAGCTCTACTTAAACGCTATAATGAAGATGTACCTGTCGAATATCTACCAGCTTTCTTTTCTGAACTGAATGGAAAGTATAAGGGAGATTATCAAAAATATGCCGACCGCATATTCAAGAAAAGCATTTTCACTTCAAAAGAGAAAATCGAAAAGATCCTTTCAAATCCAAAGGCTAATTTTAAAGCCTTTGAGAAAGATCCTGTTATGAAAATGGTTGCTTCATTAAAGCAATTGGAGAAAGATAAGATCAAACCATACAGAGGCAAACTAACTACTGATATTCAGAAGTATCAACGAACTTTCATGAAGGCTCAAATGGAGATGCAACCAGAGATCAGATGGTATCCTGATGCCAACTCAACTATCCGTTTAACCTATGGACAAGTAAAAGCTTTCGAACCAATGGATGCAGTTTCCTATAAGCATTATACAACCTTAGAAGGGATTCTAGAAAAGGAAAATCCGGATATTTATGATTATGTTGTTGAAGAGAAATTGAAAGAACTATATAGAAACAAAGACTTTGGTCAGTATGCCGATAAGAATGGTCAGATCGTGGTTTGTTTCATTGCTGCAAATCATACTTCAGGTGGTAACTCGGGAAGTCCGATCTTAAACAAACACGGACATCTTGTTGGGATCAATTTCGATAGAAACTGGGAAGGTACCATGAGTGATCTTTCTTACGATCCTAACTACTGCAGAAATATTAGTGTAGATGCCAGGTATGTTCTGTTTATCATCGATAAATTTGCCGGTGCTGGACATTTGGTAGAAGAAATGACTATCATTAAATAATATTGCGAAAGGGGTTCGGAAACGGATCCCTTTTTCCTTTATTGTAATATTGCTTGCCCTGAGCGAAGTCCTTTAGTTTTACAAATTGTATTTAGGTGATTAGTTTTGGTATTTAACGAGGACAAACCGACGAGAGAACGAGTGAACTAAGAGCGAAGCCAAATTAATGATTTATCCTTCGAATCAGACTCATTCTCTTGATGTTGAAAGGGCCAATTAGAATTCAAAGTTCCAAGACTTGTTAAAGGTTTTAGCATATCAACACCTTCGGTTTGCCATTAAAACATTTATAAAGGTATGAAAAGAAGTAGTTTTATTGGTATTGATATCTCGAAATTGACATTAGACGTATGTGTCTATCGCCCAGAACATAAAGAAAAGAAAGTCTTTTTAAAAGTTCTGAATACTCCTAAAGGGCATGAATTATTCTTAAAGGAGTTAAGGAAATTAAATGTATTAATTGATGAGGCATTTGTTTGCATGGAATACTGTGGAGTTTACGGTTTGGAACTTGGCTTTTATCTTGAAACTAAGATTGATTATTGTTTTTGCAACCCCTTGCACATAAAACGAAGCCTAGGGTTAACAAGAGGTAAAAGTGATAAACTGGACTCATATAGAATTGCCAGATTTAGTTACCTGTTTCGAGATGAATTAAAACCTATGAAAATGCCTTCCGATTGTTTAATTCAGTTAAAATCACTCATTAGTGAAAGATCAAGAATAGTCAAGTCTATTGTAATTGAAAAACAAACCTTAAGTGATCTTACAGCGACAATGAGTAAACCCGCCAAGGACAGAGCCGAAAATAGGTTGACGGGTTTAAATATAGATAAAGATGCGATTGAAAAGGAGATCTTAGAACAGGTAAAATCCGTTGATAAAATCAATAAGAACTATGAACTCCTAATAAGTATCACGGGGATATCCTTAATAAATGCTGTTGTAATGATCCTTTGTACCAACAACTTTGAAAGTATTACAAATCCAAGATCATTCGCCTGTTATTGTGGTGTAGCACCTTTTGAACATTCTTCCGGCACAAGTATCAAAGGAAAAACACGAGTGAATCAATATGCTAATAAAGTAGTTAAAACACATTTATCTAATGCTGCTCGGGCTGCAATGATGCATGACCCAGAATTAAAAGCTTATTATAACCGAAAAAGAGCTGAGGGTAAAGATCATGGAACGGTTATGAATGCACTTAAATTTAAACTTATAACAAGAGCTTTCGCAGTGATTAAAAGAGGTACTCCATATGTGAAACTCAAGCAAGTTGCTTAAAACTAAAAAAACAAATAAAAAACTTGACTTTAACTTAGAATTCGAGGGGCGATACAAAACAAAAAAGCCTACTCGAATACACGAGCAGGCTTTCACTATTTAAATCGAGTTGATTATTACTCGAAAGAAAGGATCGATTTTTTGATGATCTCAACAGCTTCCATTAATTGCTCTTCAGTAATGATCAATGGAGGAGCGAAACGAATGATATGACCATGAGTTGGTTTTGCAAGAAGACCATTTTCTGCCATTCTTACACATACATCCCATGCTTCTTTTCCATTCTTAGGCTTGATGATAACGGCATTTAATAAACCTTTACCACGAACAACTTCTACCATTTCGGAATCAATTTTCTTTAATTCTTCACGGAAGATCTTACCTAAGCGCTCAGCATTTTCTGCTAATTTTTCCTCTTTAACAACCTCAAGAGCTGCAACTGCAACACGACCAGCGATTGGGTTTCCACCGAAAGTAGAACCGTGCTCACCAGGCTTGATGCAAAGCATGATCTCATCATCAGCAAGAACTGCAGATACTGGGAATACCCCTCCTGAAAGTGCTTTACCTAGGATCAATACGTCTGGACGTACATCTTCGTGCTGAACAGCTAATAATTTACCTGTACGTGCGATACCTGTTTGTACCTCATCAGCGATAAATAATACGTTGTTAGCTTTACAAAGCTCGTATGCTTTCTTTAAATATCCTTCGTCTGGTACATATACACCAGCTTCACCTTGGATAGGCTCAACTAGGAAACCAGCTACATTAGGATCTTGTAATTCTTTTTCCAATGCGTCTAAGTCATTGTAAGGGATAGTAACGAATCCTGGAGTATAAGGCCCGAAGTTATTCTTCGCATCAGGATCAGTTGACATAGAAACGATCGTAATCGTTCTACCGTGGAAGTTGTCTGCACAAACGATGATCTTCGCCATGTCAGCAGGAACACCTTTTTTCTCATAAGCCCATTTACGACAGATCTTTAACGCAGTCTCATCAGCCTCAGCACCAGTATTCATTGGTAATACTTTATCGTATCCGAAATACTCAGTGATATACTTCTCGTAAGGACCTAATTGGTCATTGTAAAATGCACGGGACGTCAACGTAAGGGTACGTGCCTGGTCAACCATAGCATCAACAATTTTAGGATGGCAGTGACCTTGATTAACTGCAGAATAAGCTGAAAGAAAGTCGAAATATTTTTTTCCTTCAAGGTCCCAAACAAAAGCGCCTTCGCCTTTTGATAACACTACTGGCAGTGGGTGATAGTTATGTGCACCATACTTGTCTTCCATCTCCATCGCCAATTTTGATGTCAATTTTGTCATTCTAAATAATTGATTTATTGTTAATACTAAAAATTTCACCGCAAAGGTAAGAGTTTAAACTTACTGGCAATATTTTAGNCTGTTTTTTTATGTAATTTTGATAGATATTAACCTTTGATAAGCAAAACTACCTATGACACTCATTAAAGAACACGAAATCAGTGATAAAGCCTTAAGAGAGATCGCTGAGAAAATGATGATCGCTGCCCGCACTGCCCCTAAAGGAAGAGGACAAAATACCATCACTCTCGCTCTAGCCGAAAAAGATGACATCGAAAAGATCGCAAAGCGTATGAAAGAGATCGATAAACAGATGGATTTCTCTGCTTTTACCCGCGATGCAAATAATATTTTGAACTGTTCTGTGATGTTACTCATGGGTACTTCTATTAAACCTCTCGGTCTTAAGAAGTGTGGGATGTGTGGTTACGCAAATTGCGCCGAAAAAGAGGAACATCCAGATATCCCATGTGTTTTAAATGTAACTGATCTTGGAATAGCTGTCGGATCAGCCGCATCAGTTGCAATGGATAATCGTGTTGATAACAGAATTCTTTATACAGCAGGGCAAGCTGTTCTGGATCTTCATTTACTTGGAGATGATGTGAAAGTTGCTTATTGTATTCCAATTTCTTCAAGCTCAAAGAATATATTCTTCGATAGATGATAAAGGATGACTTCTACAAGCTCGCGAGGAGATATCATCCTTGAAGCTCAAAGGTTCAAAAGCTCAGAAGCTCAAAAGTAATTTATGGTAATGAACTCGCTGCGCTCTTGTAATTAAGTAGTAAGTGATAGTTCTAATTTCGCAAAGCAAATATCGCTGCGAAGCAGCTAATTACATTGCGAGGCAATAAATTACTATTTACTCAAAGTACTCAACTTGACAAAAGGTATTAAATCCCTACTCCAGCATTTCCCACAATATTCTTTCGTACCTTGCGGCAAATTTCCAAAAGCCAATAGCTAATGGCTAATAGCCGAAAAAGTACACATATCGAATTCATTCTGATGATGGCATCACTGATGTCTTTATCATCATTGTCTTTGGATGCTTTACTACCTGCTTTACCAGAAATAGGAGATGCTATTCGAGTGGCCGATCCTCATAAAAATCAATGGCTGATCACCATGATGTTTCTTGGTCTGGGTACAGGTCAGCTTCTTTCTGGTCCACTTTCTGATAGTTTTGGAAGAAAGAAGGTGCTCTATTTTGGAATAATTGTTTTTACAATTGCCAGTTTGGTATGCGTTTATGCCACAAGTCTGGAAATGATGCTTACCGGAAGAATCATGCAAGGCTTTGGTTTATCTGCTCCAAGAACTGTTTCCATGGCCATGACGCGTGATAAATTCAGTGGTGATAGGATGGCCAGGATCATATCATTCGTAACAGCAATTTTCATTTTGGTACCCGTAATAGCGCCTACTTTCGGGCAATTGATACTTAACTGGCTCGGATGGGAGTCTATTTTCCATTCCCAGTTGATCTTTGGAATTCTGGTAACAATCTGGTTATGGCAGCGACAGCCTGAGACCCTTAAACAGGAGTATAAACTAAAGTTTGAAAGGTCTATATTTAGAAATGGGTTGAAGGAGTTTTTTAAATACCGTCAGGCAGTGATCTTTACCATCTCGATCGGATTAATTCTAGGAGCTTTTTTAGCATACTTAAGTGCCTGTCAGCAAATCTATCAGGTACAATACGGATTGGTTGAGGAATTTCCACTCATATTTGCCGGAATTGCTATAGGAATTGGAATTGCAACATTTTTGAACGGACGAATCGTGATGCGCTTTGGAATGCTCAAAATTGCAACTACCTCATTTATAATATTTACATCTCTATCCTTACTTTATGTGATCCTGTTTTATGGAAAACCAAATCCTGATATTTGGGTGCTTTTAGGATTCTTTTTGGTGATCTTATGTTGTGTAGGATTCATCTTTGGAAATCAAAATGCTTTGGCTTTGCAACCTCTAGGACACATAGCCGGAATAGGATCTGCGCTGGTAGGATTCTTCTCCACATTGATGGGAGTTCCAATCGCGAACCTAATCGGACGATTTGTAGATGTGACAGTCCTTCCGATCTTCATCGGGTTCTCCATTTGTGGAATGCTTTCGCTATCGCTGATTGCGTATTTTAAATACCACGAGAATAAATAAGTACTCGGTCCCTGAGCTTGTCGAAGGGCCCTTTCGCACTTCACATTCGCACTTCGAACCTGAGAAAGGTAATTTACTCGCTACGCTTGCGTAATTAAGTTGTAATTATAACTCTTATCCGTTTGTTCTCAGTATTCCAACACCCTTTGGATAGTTCAGTAACCAAGCTAGTGGAGGGCTGTTTCTTAAACTTACTTATTCTGTTCATTTTCTTTATGACTAAAGAAAACGAACCAAAAGAAAGTCTTTCTTTTACAAGGTTTTCCCTCTCTTCGTCCGGGATCGCAACAAAATACATTCTCGTTCGCGTTCGCTCAACTTTCATGAATTTTGATTGCTAAACTGCGCAAAAGTGAAATCCATTTTCAATGGATTAATGATACCTAGAATAAGTGTGCAGGCCCGACAAAACGGCGAGGAAAGCGCAGGAGTGAATTGCTTTTCTAGGACTTTGATGCTCGCGAGAAAAGCAAGAGCGGGCGGAACAATCGTTTTGTCTTGATCTTTTGGTTCGTTTTGTATCAAGACAAAATGAACAGAAAAAGAAATCTTTATAAAAAAGGACTTAGTATGTGATATAGAATTATTAAAAATCTTTTGCTAGTCCGTAATTATGCCAGATAAAAAGATTTGATATCTTATAGAAAAACTTTTGACGTGAAACTAATCAAATTCATTGAAGCTTTTCCTGA
>PARP01000058.1 GCA_002711565.1 Bacteroidota bacterium | reverse complement strand
AAATTACAAACAGTAGAGTATTAATTTATATAACTTTGAATTATTAACACAAATCGTGTAAACAAAATTCAGGACGATACAAAGGCTCAAAGGCTCAAAAAGAATACAATTCGTAATTCGTAATTTGAAATTCGTAATTATACAGAGTATTCGTTCCAGCTTTTTATTCGGATGTCTTCCATTCCATATTTACAGAATGAAAGGATGAAGGCACTTGCTAATCTCGCATTCGTAATCAATGGAATATTATGATCTACCGCTGCTCGTCGAATGTGATAATCATTAATTAATTCATCTTCAGTCAGATCTTTCGGAATATTTATAACCAGGTCGATCTTTTTCTCTTTGATATAATTCAAAGTGTTTGGTTCCCGTTCTGAATCTGGCCAGTGCAGGACTGTAGATTCAATTCCATTATCTGCTAGAAAATCTGCTGTACCCTTAGTTGCGTAAAGATTGTACCCTCTATCGAAAAGCAATTTTGAGCTATTTAGTAGTTCAATTTTAGATCGAGCAGGTCCTGAAGAGATCAAAATATTCTTCTTCGGAATAGTATATCCAACGGAAAGCATAGATTTCAAAATTGCTTCGTAATAATCTTCTCCGATACATCCAACTTCGCCTGTCGATGACATATCTACTCCTAGTACAGGATCTGCCTTAGCTAGTCTGTGGAAAGAAAACTGTGGAGCCTTTACACCAATAAAATCCAGATCAAATAATGATTTATCAGGTGTTTCGAAAGGTACATCAAGCATCACTTGTGTTGCCAAACTAATAAAGTTTGTTTTTAAAACTTTAGATACAAATGGGAAACTTCTGGAAGCTCTTAAATTACACTCGATCACCTTTATATCATTGTCTTTAGCAAGATATTGTGTGTTAAAAGGACCATTTATATTTAGCTCAGCTGCAATTCTATTCGTGATCTTTTTAATTCTTCTTACGGTCTCAACATAAACCTTTTGAGGAGGAAACATCATCGTTGCATCTCCGGAATGAACACCTGCAAACTCGATATGTTCAGAAATGGCGTAGGCGATAACTTTACCATTTTTAGCTACAGCATCCATCTCAATTTCTTTGGTGTTTTCCATGAATCTGGATACAATAACCGGATATTTCTTTGAAACTTCAGTTGCTAAACCAAGAAAATGCTCCAATTCTTCTTTGTTCGAAACGATATTCATCGCAGCACCTGAAAGAACATAAGAAGGTCTTACAATAACGGGAAATCCTGTTTTATCAGTGAAGTCGTAGATATCTTCCATGCTTGTCAACTCTTTCCATTCCGGTTGATCGATCTCAAGATCATCAAGCATTTGAGAGAATTTGTATCTATTCTCAGCTCTATCTATTGATTCAGGTGATGTCCCGAGAATCGGAATTTTTTGATTATGTAATCTAATCGCCAAGTTATTAGGAATTTGTCCACCAACTGATACTAAAACGCCCTTAGGAAGCTCAAGGTCAAGAATATCCATTGTTCGTTCATAAGATAATTCATCGAAGTATAATCGATCACAAATATCATAATCGGTACTTACTGTCTCCGGATTATAGTTGATCATTACACCTCTCATGCCTTCTTCGCGTATCGTTTCAAGTGCATTTACACTACACCAATCAAACTCAACACTGCTCCCAATTCGATAAGCTCCTGAACCCAGAACCACAACAGATCTATTGTCGTTTTCATATTCGATGTCATTGAAATCTCCATTATACGTTAGATATAGATAGTTCGTCATGGCGGGGTATTCAGCAGCCATTGTGTCAATCTGTTTGACTACCGGCAAAATGCCAAGACTTTTTCGATACTCTCTGATCTGATTGATCTCATCATCACTTCCTGAAAAATCCTTCAAAATGCACCTTGCAATCTGAAAATCTGAGAATCCTTCTTTTTTCGATTGTTTGAGTAATTCAAAAGGTAATTTCGAAATCTTATCATGTTCTTTAAGCTTTCTATGTGTTTTAAAGATGTTAAGCAGTTTTTCCAGAAACCAGCGATCGATCTTTGTCAGCTCGAAGATCTCTTCTAAATCTAACCCTTGACTAAATGCTCTGGCTATTGCGAAGATCCTCATGTCTGTAGGTTCGGAAAGCTCTTTACGTATATCTTCGATCTCTGTATTCCTATTCCCAACAAATCCATGCATTCCCTGGCCGATCATTCTTAAACCTTTCTGAATGGCCTCTTCAAAGTTTCTTCCAATGGCCATAACTTCTCCAACACTCTTCATGCTACTTCCAATTTGTTTGGAAACACCCATGAATTTGCCGAGATCCCATCTAGGAATCTTACAAACAATATAATCGAGAGATGGTTCAAAGAATGCTGAAGTAGTTTTAGTTACCGCATTTTTAATTTCTGGTAGACCAAAACCTAAAGCCAGTTTAGCTGCAACGAATGCAAGTGGATAACCTGTAGCTTTTGATGCTAATGCACTCGATCTGGATAGTCTTGCATTCACTTCGATCACTCTGTAATCTTCAGAATATGGATCTAATGCATATTGAACATTACATTCACCTACAATTCCGATATGTCTAATAATCTTAATAGAAAGTTGACGGAGTTTATGATATTCTGAATTTGTTAATGTCTGAGATGGAGCAACCACAATACTTTCTCCGGTATGAATGCCAAGCGGATCAAAGTTTTCCATATTACATACCGTAATACAGTTGTCGTATTGATCTCTTACAACTTCATACTCAACTTCTTTCCATCCTTTAAGAGATTCCTCGATAAGTAACTGACTAGAATATGCAAATGCTTGTTTTCCGAGTTTTCTTAGATCATCATCATTATAACAGAATCCACTTCCTTGTCCGCCTAAGGTGAATGCAGCTCTTACAATTATTGGATATCCGAGTTTATTTGCAGCAGTAATAGCGTCATCGAGACTCTCAACGGCAATACTTCTGGCAGTTTTAACGTCTATTTGATCAAGTTTTTGAACAAATTTATCTCGGTCTTCTGTATCAATGATGGATTGAATAGGTGTCCCTAGTATTTCAACATTATATTTTTCGAAAATCTTTTCATTAAATAATGCGATACCACAGTTTAATGCGGTTTGTCCGCCAAATGATAGCAGTACGCCTTGTGGTTTTTCCTTTTGAATGACTTTCTCAACAAAGAATGGGGTGACCGGGAGAAAATAGATCTTATCGGCGATCTTTTCTGATGTTTGAACTGTCGCAATATTGGGATTGATCAGTACGGTTTCAATATTTTCTTCTTTTAAAGCTTTAAGTGCTTGGGAACCTGAATAATCAAATTCTCCGGCTTCTCCGATCTTAAGTGCTCCTGAGCCCAGGATCAAAACTTTGTTGAGTTTTTTCATCCGCTAGATTATTACTTTATACACCTTTTAATTGTTTCTTTCAATTTTTGGGCGGCAAATTCTGGCTAAACCACCCAGACTTGTTTCTTTATAATCTGATTGTAGATCTTTTCCTGTTTGCATCATGGTTTCAACCACCTGATCAAAACTGACTTTGTGATTTCCATCTGAGAAAAGTGCATATACTGCACACTCCCAGGCTTTCACGGCTGCAAAAGCATTTCTTTCGATACATGGGATTTGTACATATCCTTCAAGAGGATCGCAAGTAAGTCCAAGATTATGTTCGAAACCCATTTCAGCAGCATATTCTATTTGAGTGATGCTACCACCTTTGATTTGTGTTGTAGCTCCGGCCGCCATAGCACAGGCGGTTCCAATTTCGGCCTGACAACCTGCTTCTGCTCCTGAAATGGAAGCATTTGTTTTTACAAAGTTGCCGATCATACCAGCAGTTGCTAAAGCCTTTACGATCTTTTTATCTGAAATCTTATCATGAATTTTAAGGAAATAGAGAATTGCAGGTAAAACACCCAATGAACCACATGTTGGTGCTGTCACAATTCTTCCACCAGCAGCATTTTCTTCCGAAACAGCTAAAGCATAGGCAAATATCATCCCTAAGTTTTTTTGAGAGCCAACGGTATTTTGTGATTTCGCATAATAAGAAGCTGCTTTTCTTGGAACCTTAAGTGATCCGGGGAGCACTCGTTCATTTTCTAGTCCACGTTTAATTGCTTCCTGCATCACAGTCCAAACTTCTCGGAGATATGTCCAGATCTCCTTACCTTCAACATCTTCTACATGTTCCCAAATAGATTTACCTTCTTTTTTGCAAAATTCTAGAAGCTCATCCATACTTTGAATCTCATAAAGATTTTCACCGATGAACTCTGCTGTTTCGGAGATGTCTCCGCCACCGATGCTATAGGTAGTATAGGTGTCGATCAATTCCTTGTTCAAATAAGCTTCGAATTTGAGACCATTTGGATGGAGTGGGAGGAAGGTTTCCGGTTCCCATACGATTTCGATGTTTTTGTCTTTATATACTTTTTGAATAGCTTCATCAGTTTGGTGACCTTTTCCTGTAGCTGCCAGGCTTCCGTATAAGTATGCTTTATATAATTCTGCGTTTGGATTTTTTTCAAGAAATATTTCCGCCGCTTTCCTTGGTGCCATGCTATGACTAGATGATGGCCCATATCCTATCTTGTATATTTCTTTGATGCTTTTCATTATTCGTATTTCTGTATTTTAAATTGAGGCTTTTAGACAATAGATGATAGATATTAGATTATAGACTATTTGTTTATATATTGTCTGAAGCCTTGTATCATTTTTTGAATTTGATGCAGTTCTGTTATAATTGTTTTTAATTTACCGTTCGATATATAATTTAAACCTTTAGCTATTTGTAATTGAGATTCTAATTCAAATGAAGAACCTAAAGAAATATCCAGAAATCTAGTTAAATCTTTAACTGAAGACCTACTACATCCTTCTGCAATATTTGAACTTATTGATACTGAGGCTCTGTTCATCTGTGAAATTAAATTATATCTTTCTTTTGGTGGAAATGACTCTGTTAATTTGTAAATCATAATTGCAAATTGATTAGATCTTTTCCATGTTTCTAATTCTCTAAAGTTGTGCATGATAAATGAATCTTTTCTTATTAATCCACTTATCACTAATTCGTCCGCTATTTATTTAATAATTCTTTATCTTAAATCTATTATCTATTGTCTAATATCTATCTTCTATTATCTATCATCTGTAAAAATTCATCAAACAAAAAGTCAGTATCAGTTGGTCCACTGGATGCTTCCGGGTGGAACTGAACTGAAAAGAATGGTTTATTGATGTGTTTGATTCCTTCGTTTGTATTATCATTAATATTGTGATATAATTCTTCCCAATCTGCCTTTAAAGTTATTCCATCCACTGCAAAACCATGGTTCTGTGAAGTGATATATCCATGTTTCGAATTGTTTAATAAGACTGGTTGATTATGAGATCGATGCCCGTATTTTAATTTATATGTTTTGGCCCCGGATGCCAAAGCCAGAAGTTGATGTCCCAAACAGATTCCGAAGATGGGTTTGCTACCCTTTATTGATTCTTGCAGATTTTCAATAGTTGTAGTGCATAACTCAGGATTTCCAGGCCCATTCGATATGAATAGACCGTCAAATTCTTCTTTTGAATAATCGTAATCCCAAGGTACTCTGATAACTGTACAATCTTTTTGAATGAAATACCTTATAATATTATTCTTTACGCCACAATCTACCAATAGAATTTTGTGTTTCCCGTTTCCATAGACTTGTTTTTCTTTGATGCTCACTTGTTCAACAAGGTTGTCAAGATTTGGATCATATAGATCACAATCTTCATCGATCACGATTTTACCTAGCATGCTTCCTTTTTCGCGGATGAGTTTGGTCAAAGCACGAGTATCAATACCGAAAATTCCTGGAACCTTGTTTTCTTTGAGCCAATCACCTAAACTTTTCTCTGCATTCCAGTGATTGTATTTAAATGAATAGTCGGAAATGATCAAGGCTGAAACCTGAACTTTCTCAGACTCAAAAAATTTCAGCATTTCATCTTCTTTTTCAATACCCGGAACTCCATAATTCCCTACTAATGGATAAGTTAAAACCAGTAGCTGACCTTTATAGGAAGGATCTGTTAAGCTTTCGGGATAACCTGTCATGGAAGTATTGAAAACAACTTCACCGGCAATAGAATGATCATATCCAAATGAATATCCTTCAAAGGAAGTTCCATCTTCAAGGATGAGTTTTGCAGTAAGTAAATCGTGCATTTCGTTTTAGTTTATAAATATACGTTCAAACAAGTCAAAAAAAAAGCGGCTCGAAAGCCGCTTTTGAATTATTTAAGGTTGAATTTTTCAACGAATTCGTCAACAATTTCCTCAAGGTTAGGATTTCCGATCTCTTGTAGATCATAATAAACTCTTGTTGATGGTTTGTCGATTTTAATGATACGGTTCAGATCAATCGGAGTACCAATAACTACAGCATCACATTCTGTGTTGTTAATTGTAGTTTCAAGGTCTTTTAATTGTTGCTCACCATAACCCATTGCTGGAAGTAATGTTCCGATATTTGGATAGATCTCAAATGTTTCAGAAAGTTTACCAACAGTGTAAGGACGTGGATCTACGAATTCAGCAGCGCCGAATTTTTGAGCAGCAACAGTACCTGCACCTAATTTCATTTCACCGTGAGTAAGGGTTGGTCCGTCTTCTACGATTAGAACCTTCTTACCTTTGATTAATTCTGGGTTATCAACTTTAATTGGAGAAGCGCCATCAACAACTTTTGCATTTGGAGCAACTGCAGCGATGTTTTCACGAACTGTTTGGATCGCGTCAGCATCAGAAGTATCCATTTTATTGATAACAGCTACATCAGCCATTCTTNAAGTAACCTCACCTGGATAATAAGTTAACTCGTGACCTGGACGGTGTGGGTCAACTACAGTGATGTTAAGATCCGGAGTATAGAATGGGAAGTCATTATTACCACCATCCCAAAGTACTACGTCACATCCATCAGGATCTTGTTCAGCAGCTCTTAAGATCGCTTCATAATCAACTCCAGCGTAAATTACGTTTCCACGCACTACGTGTGGTTCATACTCTTCCATTTCTTCTACAGTACATTTGTGATCGTCTAAGTCTGTTACTTTAGCGAAACGTTGTACTTTTTGAGCTACCAGGTCACCATAAGGCATCGGGTGACGAACAGCAACTACTTTAAGACCTTTTTCCATAAGAAGCTCGATAACTCTTCTGGAAGTTTGTGATTTACCACAACCAGTTCTAACCGCGCCAACTGCGATTAATGGTTTAGTACTCTTCACCATTGTATCACCAGGGCCTAATAATACGAAGTTACCACCTGCAGCGTTAACTCTAGCACTCATGTTCATAACATACTGATAAGGTACATCTGAATATGAGAATACACAGTCGTCAACTTTAAGATCAACGATTAATTTTTCAAGATCATCTTCTGCATAAATTGGAATTCCTTCCGGGTAAAGTTCACCAGCTAATTCAGCAGGATATTTTCTACCATCAATGTCNGGAATTTGAGCAGCTGTGAATGCAACTACATTGTAAGCTTCATTACCACGATAATAAGTGTTGAAGTTGTGGAAATCTCTACCGGCAGCACCGATAATTAATACGTTTTTTTTCATCTGTAAATTAATTTAAAAGTTAAATGACAGATTTCAAATCCCGCCCGGCGGCGAGAGAACCCCATGTAGATATCAGATTTTCGATGTTCGATTTTCGATGTTCGATATTTTACATGATTCTTTCATTAAAAAAAATATATCGAAAGCAAAGATATTTTTTTTTGTGAGATTAGGGACATTCAAATGTAAAAAATTAGGCTTTTTTAATAAACATCAACGATCGATCACATTCACAAAATATGATTTGCTGCCACTACCGAGCCAACCACTTTTATTAACTCCATGAACACTAACCTTAAACTCACCATCGATGTCGGAATTGTAAAAGATAATTGTTTTATATCCTGAACGTCCAATGTTAATATTTGGTTCCCAGTGAATGGTTTTGCGATCATCCGGAATAGCTTTATTTGCATTAGCTCCTTTGTAAGTCGGACTATAAAACTTTCTTGCGAATTTTATTCCGTTCACTTGAGCAATGTTCTCATCTGCTTTTATTTCAGAATTAAACTTATTANCGAACTCCTCAGCCAGATCGAAACCATTTTTAGTTGTTATCTCAATAACTCCTCCAGAGGCATATGCAGAATACATCATTCCTGCTTTTGCAGATTTGATCACTTTCAGTTCTTTAACATTGTTTATATCAAGATCTCCTAACTCACTGATCGAATATCCTATAAAAACACCATCAACGATAAAGGCAGCTCCTGTTTGATTCTGAGCTAATATGGAATTATACCCTCTAAGCATCACTTTACCACCTTGAGCCATTTGCACATTTCCTCCAGCTTTCTGTATTAAATGTTGAATATCGCTAACACTTGTAACAGGAGCAGAGTATTTCAGTTGCTCTGATTTAACTGCATACTCGATATATTGCTGTTCTCGTCTTTCTTTTGATACTACAACTTTACGTTTAGCCTTAACGCTTACTTCATTAAGCCAAATATAATTTTTTGAGAATAGTTTACTGAACTCTCCTTCTTCTTTTTTATCAGAATCCTTCAATGCAATATCGCTTAAGTGGAAAACATTCTGGACTGTAGCATCCTGCAATACCAATCCACCACTTACTATGTTTAGATATTCCGGATCAATAATGGTTTTTACTTTCTTATTCTTTTTGGGATGTGTAGCTGAGATTACGATACGTTCCTCATCGGCCATGCTTCCAAATTCTTTACCACTAAAGCGGAAAATACCATTTTGATCTGTAGTTGTATTGATCGTAAAAAAGTTTCTGTAGTTTACTGCCGCGATGGTTGCATCAGCAACGGGCAAGCCTTTTTTATCAACAACTTTTCCTGATACTACTACAGGAGTGTTAATATCTGAGTCTGTTTCACTAGCTAATTGATCTGTCAGTACAAAAGTTCGCCAACCGTGCGTTAATAATAACAGATCTAAAGCTTTATCGGCATTTTCATCTTTAGAGAAATAATATTCTGGTGTCGAGATGTAGCCCTTTAATTCACTGGATAATAGCATCCTGGATAAGATAGACTCATTCTCGAAATTAGACCCAAAATTATGCAGACTAACGTCCATTGAGAGATTAGAAGGTACAGGTCTCATATATTTATCTTTAACCTGAATATTAACGATCACCCTTTCTTTACGCTTATAGTAGTTCTTATTTGTGCTAACTGTAATATTTAGTTTGCGATGTTTATTTACAAAGACCAATCGTTCAGATAATGGAGTTTCATTTGCATCAAAAAGAGTGAATGTTGCAATTCCGATTGGTAACTCAGAGGAAGAAATGCTAATGGTATCTGCAGAAGAGATATTTAAACTTTCAGCATAGTAAATAATTCCTCTTACCTGCGCGAATAAATGATATTGATTCGTTCCACTTTGGTTAGTAAGCAGTTTGAACTGAATTTTACTCTCATCATTACTGATCAATTGTAAACTAGACTTATCTTGAGCAGCTTTTGGAATTTCATACTTATATGTATATCCTTTTGGTTCATCAATAACTAAGTAATGAGCTTTATCACTGCCTTTGAATTCCACTGATCCAGTACCTTTATAAAAGCTTTCTACTTTCTGAACTATTTCTCCTTCTTCATTGATTATACTCCCTTTAAAATCAAAAGGGATACCTGATTGATCCGCAGCCTTAAATGCCAGTGTATTTATTTCCCCATTGANCAAGTTTCCTCCTTCCGGTAGGAACGTAATTACTGGAGGAGTTTCAATACAAGGTATTATGATAGAAGAGTTTCCGATATAATTCGATCTGATGATCCTTGCTTTAAGAATTAGCATTTCTGTTTCGGAAATTAAATCAGGGATTTGAATGCTGAAAGGCGATTTGCCATCTGTATTTGTGGTAATCACTTCTTTACTAAGTCTTTGATCTCCCTGAAAGAATGTAAGTTCAACTTTTGTTTTACTGATCAGGCTTTTGAAGATATCCACTAATTCCAGATCGCCACTAACAAGATCTCCACTTTTATAAACAGAATCTTTCATAGAGATCCTGATAATAGCATCATTCAAGTCCTTCTCAACAACGCTGATCTCTTTTGTTATCATACTTTCAGAATCCTGGAAAGCAGAATAATCACTATATGCAACGATGTAATATTGGCCGGGCTGAACACTATCAGGAACGATAATATCTCCGGTACTCTTACCGTCAGCCATCTTATGTTTCTGAGAAAGTACGATCTCATTTTCAGCATTTAGCAGTCCAACCGTAAGCATATGGCTTAATTGAGATGCTTTTAGGTTTTTTATATTTTGATTATAAGCTTTGAACCAGATCGTATCTCCCGAGTTGAAAATACTACCATTCGTGTGAAGGAATAAAGATTCTTTATTCAATTCTTTTTGATTGGTATTAATCTTCTTAAGAGTGTTTGATTTGAAGTCGTTTTGAGCAAATAATGTGGCGGAAAAAAGGCTCAAAATAAGTATTAAAGACGAATATTTCATGGAGTCGGTTTTTGTTTTTATTCTAATTAGGTTGAAGTTATTAGTTATATGATATTTAACCTTGCTTAGACCCTAGTAATAATAGTAAATATCATTTAATTCTAATCCAGTTTCTTTTTTTATCTTGTTTTGATGAGACTAGATAAATATTTACTTAAGCCTGTACGTAAGAAAAACAAGTTTTTATTTAACTTCATTTTTGTCTTGATACAAAAACGATGCAAAAAGATCAAGGCTGATAAAAATAAGTCAATTCGTTTTTACACCACCTAAGTGCGATCGCGTGATCTTCGAATAAATTCGAAGCTACCCGATCTTTCTAAGGTGCTGCTTTAACATCCTTGCCTTTTTTTAAAAGGCCATCTTGTAATTTTATTAAATAAAAAAGGCTGTCAGATGACAGCCTTTTGAGTGTTATTTCTTTTCTTCCGGATGCTCCTTGAAGAAGTCTGTCCAGAATGTTTTTACAGTAGATTTCATATCCTTACGTAAAAGCAGAATACCCACAAGGTTAGGAAGTGTCATCAATACAATGGTAATGTATGAGATCTTCCATACTAATGTAGTATCTGTGAATGATGCAAGGAAGAATACGATGATGTAGACTATTCTATAGTACACCACACCTTTATTACCTACAAGATATGTTACAGCTCTATCTCCATAATATGACCAGGAGATAACAGTTGAGAAGGCAAACAATAACAACCCGATTGATACAATGAACTTACCTCTATCACCTAAGAAACTCTTTGTAAAGGCTATACTTGTAAGAGGAGCGGAGTGGATCAATGATTTACCTGTCATATACATACCTTCCTCAAAGTCTGGCAAACCTTTTATTACCTGAAGTTCTCCATTGAAGAGCTCTTCACCTTTAAATACCTGAACATTTTCTGCTAATGAACGAGCATGAATAATTGATAATTCATTTTGGATCTCACCATTTTCGATATTTAATGTTCCAGTGAATACGGGTAATGTATTCTTTGCAAGTATATGATCTCTCAATTCAATAACATCTGATTCATCTTGCTGATAGTAAACCTCCGACATGATCTGGAGGTCGGCCATCTCGAATTTATTCTGATGTTTTTGGTTCCATACTCCTGATGAAAGTAGAACTAAACCGGTTAATGTACAGATGATGATCGTATCGATAAATGGCTCTAATAATGCAACTAATCCTTCAGAAACAGGCTCGTGAGCTCTTGCTGCTGCGTGAGCAATAGGAGCGGAACCTTGTCCGGCCTCGTTTGAGAATAAACCTCTGTTAACTCCTCTATTGAATAAGAATGCGAAACTTGCACCAAGGAATCCTCCAACTGCAGCAGAGCCTGAGAAGATCTGACCGAAAATTGCCTGGAATGAAGGCCAGATGTTTTCAGCATTTGAGAAGATCACTGCTAAAGCACCAATGAAATAGATCAATGCCATCGTAGGAACTAATTTCTCAGTTACTTTGGCAATACGTGAGATACCACCAATAATAACCATCGCTAAAAGAACACTAAGAACTGCACCAACGATCCATTGCTGAACTCCAAAAGTGGCATTTAATGAACTTGATATACTATTGATCTGTGGTGCATTACCCGTACCAAATGAAGATACAACTGTTGCGATCGCAAAGATCACAGCTAGCCATTTCATATTGAGTTTGTTCTTCATATAATACATCGGTCCACCGGCGATCTTACCTTCAGAATCGGTTTCGCGATATTTATGTGAAAGGGTAACCTCTACAAATTTGGTGGTCATACCTAACATTGCTGTTACTAACATCCAGAATAAAGCAGCAGGTCCACCTTGATGTATTGCTA
Organism: Bacteroidota bacterium; assembly: GCA_002711565.1. GTDB lineage: Bacteria > Bacteroidota > Bacteroidia > Bacteroidales. Next base: position 9,799 of record PARP01000058.1, on the reverse strand, counting down.
ATGCTACACCGGCGATATTACCTGTACCAACTGTTCCTGAAAGTGCTGTGGTAAGTGCTTGGAAATGAGAAGTGTCACCTTTGTCATCCGCTTTGTCGTATTTACCTGTAACAATGCGTAATGCATATTTAAAGTATCTGACTTGTGGGAATTTAAGATATAAGGTGAAAAATAAACCTACACCCAATAGGAAATAGGCAAACCATACTGAACTTCCGAGAAGACCATCCAGCATGTCAAGAAAATCGGCAAAATTTTGCATGTTAGTAATAGATTTTAAGATTGGCGAACCAAAAATAAAAACTTATTCGCAGGATTGAAATTTTTTTGGATGTTTAAGATGTTTAATCGACAAGATCGGGATATCAATTGATATATGTTATACGATGATCGCTTACTTTGTCAATTGCTGAAGTTTAAGTCGATAATTTTGAAGATCTTTCATGATCTCGGTCTTTTTATCTTCGAATTTTCCTTTTACTTCACCAAACATCTTTTGATAATATTGGATTCCTTCATCCATATTCGACTGAAAAGATTTGATATACTTCTCCTGTTTCTTAGTCATGGATGTTTTGGTTTCTTCCATCTTATCTTTCAGATAATCAAGGTATATGTTCAATTCCTTAAGGAACATATTCGGGCGATCCTGACGATCGATCATATTTGTTTTACCATAAATATGATCCGTCATTTCCTTCAGGCTCATTCGCTGATTGAAATAAGCCATATTTGGTCCCGGACAAACAGAAACTCCTTTACCTTCGATTCGTGTATCGAGTTTGTGAACCAATAATGCTGAAGTTCCCAAGCCAACGCAAGTACATGACTTATCAACGATCTGATCGTATCTCTTTTGGTATTCATCAGCGCTTAAGTCTTCAGTTTTAAGCTCTTTGATCTTCAGATCCTGATATTTTCTAGAGGCCGTACACATCGTTTTGTCACTGAACTCATTACTCAAAGCTGCGAATTGTTTTGGGCATTTACTTCCCGGTCGACCTAATTTTATAAGGTTTAGCTTTTCTTCGTCTTTCGTATTTCCTCTTAAACTGTTAAATGGAATCCCAAGAGGTGAGATATTGCTCAAGAAAAGATCTTTTTCTTTTGCTTTAACTAACTGATCTACGGTTGTTTCATCAATTGTTGTAGCTTCCGGAACCAATAAAAACGGAGTTCCCCAACCTACAGAATCAACTTTATAATGATCGATCAGGAAATCATGCTCTTCAGCTGTTCCAACTCCACCCTGAGCTGTTACTTTAACTTCCAACTCTTTTTTTGGAATGATGAATTTCTTATCTCTCAAAGCTTGCATTAAAACTTCTTTCACAGATTTAGTCAATTCATCTCTTTTATCTCTAAATTCGGCAAGGATCGGACCTAAGAGAAATCCTTCAGTGGCAAATGCATGACCTCCACAGTTAAGACCTGATTCGATTCTGTATTCAGAGACCCAAAGACCTTTTTTTGCCAGGAATTTACCTTGTATCAATGCTGATTTGAAGTCACTAACCTTTAAAACGATCTTTTTCTTGATCTCACCAACAGCATCCGGATAGAAATCCTTGAAGCCTTCCATATAGCTGTAAAGACGAGGATTCATTCCTGCTGATAAGATCAAAGAAGAACTTAAATTACTGTTTGCATATCCTCTTAGAGCTGCGTGAGCATCATTATATTCCATAGGTAATTTCTCACCCTGACGATAATTGTCCTTATCGACTTTGGTCATGATGTTTACATCTATACTTCCCATTGATAAGTTTTCCTGAAGCCAGGTTTTTACTTCTTCAATATTGAAATATTTTGATGTTAATTTATCGAACTCTACTTTTAATTCTGAACTGTCAGGAAGCAAATTGAAATAATCTTTAATCTCGTTTCTGCGATCTTCAGTAATATCTTTTAGCTCATCAAATTTTTGTTGAGCAATATCCTGCATCATATTCAGGTAAGAAGTGATTCTTTTTGCACGAAAATCATCGATCTTATTTGAAATCTCCTGATAATGGATCTGATATTTTTCGCAATACATCTTTCTCAGTTTCTCAAGTAAGATATCATCTACCAGAGAAATAACGGAATCCATACCAAATTTTGAGATCTTAATTGGTGTATCAACAGTAAAACCAATTCCCATTACCGGGATATGAAAGGAATGTGCCTTCTTCATGAGGGAGCGAAAAAATTAATAATTAAAAATTAGTAATTGATTAAATATCAACTAATAGAGGAATGTCAGTCCTTCTATCTCTTACAGATTTCAAAGGTAGGTAAAAGAGTAAAGGGAATTACGATAATATTTAACAGTTTTTTGTTAGCAGAGGCACAGGCACAAGCACAAGCACAAGCCTGAGTCTGAGTCTGAGTCTGAGTCAGAGCATAGGTTTAAACCAACTTTATAATATTCTTCTTAAACAGAGGTATAGAAATCAGGGTCATCACAATTCCAATTCCGATGAGGACTCCAATTTTTGGTAAGATATCGATCGTTGGAAGTTCTCGCCAGAAAATATCATAGAATGCTTGAATGCCCCAGTAGTTAACACTTATAATCGCGATTTTCTTCATGATAGCAGGCATGATATATAGCGGAACCATACTTCCTCCAATTGCCGACATAGTTAAGATTATTAGCATACTTAAGCCGGCTGCTTGTTGTCTGGTCTTAGATATTGATGCCAGAAACATTCCGAATCCAGAAACTGCAAATGCTGTTGCAATAATTACTAATGCAAGGGCCAGCGGATTCACAAATAGTTTTAAACCAAATGCTAACCACGCAAAAACGAACATTATTGTAAGTTGCAATAAGGAAATGAAAAAAGCGATTAGCATTTTACCATACAGAATGTCATTGGCAGTGATTGGAGAGTAGAGTAATCTTTTTAAAGTGCCGTTTTCTTTTTCTTCAAGGATCACAGCCGCCATTGCTGAAACACTGAATAATAACATTAGAATCGCCGTACCTGCTACAGCTTGAACTAATCCAAGATTACTGGATTCTTCTTCTTCGCCTACCAATGATGTCATTGTAAGCTCGGTATTCGCTTCAAAACTGGCAGATCCACCTTCGGCAGTAACATCGCTAATGATCTGATCTTTAATTATAGAACTCATGCCAGGGAATTTATCATCCATATAGGAGCTGATGTTTTGAGTAATTGATTCTTTGCCAACAGACTCCATCAAGTTTCCGATCAAAACAGGTTGAAGCATTCCAACCTCCATTTCACGTGCTTCATCATATAATAGTTCATATTTCAAAGGTTCATTGTTTTTTAAACTCTCATCAAAGCCTTTATTGAAAACAAGAACACCAACATAGTTTCCTTTTATGACTTGATCTTTTGCCCATTCGATCTCTTTGATCTTAATTCCCAATCCTTCCAGAGAATCTAGTTTAGCAATGATCTTTTGAGAAGAGGCGCTTTGATCCAGATCGGAGACCAGCAGATCGATCGGTTGACTAGTTCTTTTCCCACCTAATCCACCAAATGCAAAAGCAAATAGACTAATGATAATTATTGGGAGGAGAAAAGTTAGCATAACTGCCTTCTTATCAATGAAAAATAATTTCAGATCTTTTATGAATAGTTTATACATGATTTAATCCCTCAATTGTTTACCAGTTAATTTTAAGAAAATACTTTCCAGATTCGCTTTATGCGTATCGATACTTAAGATCTCATTACCATTAGATTTATGATTTTCCAGAATGCCTGAAATTTCAGAACCGATTGATTCACACTCATATTCGATCTCTTGCTTATCGGAAGTATGAATGATCAATTTATCCCTAACGCCGCTGATCTTTCGAAGTTCTTCAATTTCTCCTATTGCTATGATCTTCCCCAGATCGATAATTGCAATTTCATCACATAGTCGTTCTGCTTCTTCCATATAATGCGTTGTGTAAATGATGGTCATTCCCTCACTATTGAGCTGTTCGATGGTTTCGAAAATATGATTTCTACTTTGAGGATCTACACCAACCGTTGGTTCATCCAGAAGAAGGATCTTTGGTTTATGAAGAATAGCTGCTGCGATATTAACTCTTCTTTTCATCCCTCCTGAGTATGTTTTAACAGCATCTTTTTTTCGATCTTCTAAACCTACGATCTTAATTGCCCACTCGGCACGTTCTTTAAGTTCATTCTTTGGAATTTGGTATAAACCTCCCCAGAATTTGAGGTTTTCAAATGCAGAAAGATCATCATATAATGCAATTTCCTGCGGAACTACTCCAATATTAAGTTTGCATTGCTCGTGATCTTCTGAAAGATCAATCCCATCTATTTTTATGGAACCCTGATCTGGTTCAAGCAGGGTGTTCAGCATATTTATAGTTGTGGATTTGCCTGCACCATTTGGGCCTAGGAATCCAAAGATCTGTCCTTTTTTTACATTGAAACTGATCTGTTGAACAGCTTTTATATTATCAAAGCTTTTAGAAATGGATTTTACTTCAATCATGAACTTTTTTATTTAAAAGTTTTGTTGAAGATATGGCTTGCTTTGAAGTGAGTCAACTCGGGATTGATGAATCGTAGAATAAGAGGGTTGAATAGTATATGTGAAATGATGAAGCGTTGGGTCTAAGATCCTTTACAATCTAAATCCTTTCCAACTTCAAGAACATTGTTAAAGAATCGTGATACATCTACTTTAGACATTTCGCCATTGGTGATCACTAATCTTATGGTCAATGTATTACCAAGATGACCAAAGTTTACAATGGATTTACCAGATTTTCGGAGTTTCTCTCTAAGTTGTAAGTTAAACTCATTTAGGTCTTGTCCATTCGGAGGGAGATATCTGAAGCATAATGCGAAGGATTGACGTTTAGAAACCATCTCCAATTCATTGGAATTCTTTATGATCTCTTCCGCATATTCAGACATATCGATCAGATTGTCAATTCGTTTTTGATAACCATCAATTCCAAAATACTTCCATGCGAACCAAAGTTTCACAGCATCAACTCTTCTTCCACATTGAATGGATTTTTTTCCAAGATCTTCGATAGCATCAATATTATGGAAGATATAATCGGCATCGATATCGGTTATATTCTTCTGTAAAACGCCTTTCTCTTTAACAAGCAGGGTAGAGCAAATCAGTGGAATATTCATGAGTTTGTGTGGATTCCATGAAAATGAATCTGTTCGCTCAATGCCATTCATTAAGTGGCGATGTTGGTCACTCAATATTAGAGACCCACCAAAGGCACCATCGGCATGAAGCCAAATTCCATATTTCTCAGTGATCTCAGCCATTTTATCTATGGGATCATAAGCACCTAGTAAAGTTGTAGCACAAGTGGCAACTACAAAGAAAGGTTTTTCACCTCGTTCAAAAGAGTTTTTGATCTCCTTTTGAAGTTCTTCTGGAATGATCATACCATGCTCATCCGTTTTTACTTTGATGACTTGCTTGGATCCTATCCCGAGGATGTTTGCTGCAGTTTCAATTGAGTAATGAGCTCTTTCATTTACAAAGGCTGTTAGTTTTTCATCCTTTGAATATCCTTCCAATCTTGATTCCGGTATCATTCGATTTCTTGCCGAGAACATTGCGATCATATTTGCATTGCTTCCACCACTTAGGAAAATGCCATTGCCATTATCGTATCCTGCATATGAACACATTAACCGGATCATCTCAGTTTCAATTGATGTTGCAACAGGTGCAACTTCATAAGTATACATTGAAGTATTGGTCAGAGCAGTAAAAACCTCTCCAAAAAATGCAGGTTGATTGAATCCAGAATATAATTGATTCAAAAATTGTTTATTGCCTGTTTTAACTCCGAATTCGAGGTATTTGTCAATAAGTTCAAGAAATTCATGTTCACCTATACCTTGATCAGGAATAGTGAAGTTTATATGTTCTTTTAATTCACCGGGGGTATGGAAATTAACAACTTTTAGGTCGTCTTTTTGAGAGTCAATCAGGTAGTTCTTGATCTTCTCAATAATTGGATCAAGTAAATGATGATCAAGCATAGAAAGTGGTCATAGGTTAATACAATTCAAAGATATAGCTTATTCATTCAGGAATTCAAGTTGTTTCATCAGTTCTTCTTTTAATATAGATCCATGGTGTTGAAATAGGATCTCTCCATTCTGATAGATTACAAAATAGGGGACACTTCTGATCTGCAACTTCTTGATCAACCTTTTACTGGCATCAGCATTGATCTTTATGATATCAACTGTGGATGCATATTGGTTTCTTAAACTATCGATCATCGGCATCATTTGGCGGCAGGGAGCACACCATGGAGCATAAAAATCTATGAGAACAGCTTTTTGATCATTTATCAATTGATCGAATTGATCATAAGAGAATGCATTTTCTTCATCTTTTTCAGCATTGGGATCCACAATTGTTGGAAGGTTCTCCAGATTCCATTCCATAATACCATGCTGAAGATTATAAACTTCCTTATATCCGTTCTTGATCAGGATCTTAGCAGCTCTTTCGGATCTCCATCCGGTATTGCAATATAGGTAAACGGGTTGATCTTTAGGAAGTAACAAGATATTACTTTTAAAACTAAAGGAGTAATAATTCAATTGTCCCGCATCTTTAATATGCCCATTCTGGTATTCAGAAAGAGTTCTTACATCCAGCAGACTTCCAGGTTTTGAGTTGATAAGTGTATTAAAAGATCTGGAATCGAGTTGTTGATAAGCCGATTGTGCATTCATCGAATTTAAAGACATAGAAATAAGAATAACAAACAGGATCTGTTTCATTAGAGATTTTTTTAATAATAGTCGGCTAATCTATTTTATACTGACAAGCTAGTTTTCTTTCACTTTTTTAAGCTCTTTGATGTATTTGTTGTATCGCATCCACCAAACAAAGCGGTTTACGGCAATTCCAGCACCCATTCCCAGAGCAAGGATCATCCAGAATCCTGCATCTGATGGCTTCGTTGATATTTTCTCGCTATACGTTAGGTAAACACTGAATGTGAGCATTAAAGGAACAAATGCTACGAATAATCCTCTGGTTTTTTTCATGTTATTGAATTATTGGATTGAAGATTAAAGATAGTTAAAAGTTTGCAGGTTTGCAGGTTGGCAAGTTTAATGGTAGAATAGTTGATTGGTGAACTAGGAAATTGGGAAATTGAGAAACTAGGAAACTAAGAAATTAATCTTAGTACTTTATGCTTTGTACTCAGTTAAATGGTAAACTGGTAAATTAGTTGATTAGGAAATTGGGAAATTAGGAAATAGGGAAATTAATCTTAGTACTTAGTACTCAGTACTAATAAAGAGTTTGCGCAATTCTGAATCCCGTTTCGTTTAAGGTAGTTTCGATAGAGGCACTCCAACGCTTCGTTATTCTGGAGTATTCTTTCGATCCGGCAAATCCACAACCTCGCCAAACTTTGGGTGGTAGTTTTGGATCATAAGGAGGTCTGAGGTCTCCGATAGATGTACCTGTTGGATTCCTTTTCGGAGAATTCTTAAAGTACTCACGCCCATACCAATCATAACACCACTCCCAAACATTCCCGGTCATATCGTAAACTCCAAATGGAGACGCATTATCTTTAGTTTGAATCCCATCTTTGAAGCTTCCGTTAAAATATCCAACAGGGGTGAAGAATTCTTTCCATTCCCGTGCTTCATTGAATTTATCAGAACAACTATATTGTTTGCCATATTCATTTCCTCAGGCATAGGTATATCTTTTATCAGCACGTGCTGCATATTCCCATTCGGCTTCTGTTGGTAATCGATATCCATTTTTCGAATGATCCCAACTCATATCTTGGAGATCATAAACCGGTTCAAAACCATTGATCTGGCTAAGTAAATTACAATAAGTGATTGCGCCTATCCATGTTACGGCATGAGCCGCCCAGTTCTCTTTGCTTTCAATGATCTTTAATTCTTCTTTTTGTATTTCCAATCCGAATTGAACTCCCAGATATTTGTCTTCGGAGAAATGCTTTATTCCCAATAACTGACGTCCGAAAGGATCATACAAATCACCGTTTTTAATGAGAATTTGTCCTGATTCTAATCCAATATACATGACATCAGCAAATTGTTGATTTGTAATCTCATATTTGCGGATCTGATATGCTCTGTCGAGGATCACTTTAAGGGCAGATTCATCTGAATAGTAGTAATTCGGGTCATTCTGACGATGTGGCTGACGGTTTAGTTCATCTTCAGTTGCTCCCATTAGGAAGTTAACTGTTTCTGCTTTTTTGATGATCTCTACGAATTCAATATTTACTTTTTCAGAATTGTTTGAACAAGAAATTAGAAATAGAAGTGATATTGTAAGTAGTGTTAACTGTTTCACCTGCTTTAGTTTATTATCCGAAATTGCCACCGATGCGCGCGAACATACATTCCGGTTTCCAATCAATCTTTTTACCAAGAACCATTCGTCGGCCGTAGTGATCTGATTTCTTATATCCGTTTTCAAGTAGGAATTTCACAGCAGCAGTATTCTGATGTGGGATCACAACTTTTTGGCCATCTTTGAACTTGACCTTCATCAGCTCTGTTCCTGCTAATTCAGTTTTTGCAATGATCGGTCCATCACCAAGCTTTTTAAGAAAATAACCTTGAAGTTCTTCATCTTCAACAAATAATAGAGCGTCTTCCAATCCATGTTGGATCAAGGATTCACGATGTTCTCCACTAACTTCAAGATCCATTTTCAATAATTGATCCTTATAGCTTTTATGATAATTAATGATTGATGGATGACGCCTGAAATCAGGTAATCCTGGTTCTGCTATATAATTCTCATAGATGGAGATCGTCTCAAATCCTGCCTTTTTATAGACCGGATAACCAAGATCTGTGGCAATAAGTAATGAAGTATCGATTCCCTGATCATGAATAATGTGAATCAGCTCTTTCACGATTGCCATGCCAATGCCTTTATTCCGGAATGTATCATTAACGATAATATGTGCAAGCCATGCAGTAGTTGGGAAACATAAACTAGCTCCTATGCCTGCAAGTTGGTCATCTAGAGAGTGTTTAATTGGGAAGCACCAGTCATTATTAATATAAAAACGAATATCAGGAAGAATGTCGCTCCAGCCATCGGGTTGAAGTCGAGAAACATTCATAAGGTCGTCTGAAATTAGCTTTGAAAAATCCATGATCCTAAGTTATGGAAAACTTTTGTCCTGCTATTGGGTTGAAAATATTTTTGACTTTTGTCAAGTTGAATAAACTTATTCCTTGAACAATCCTACACTATAACCTTGCTTAGGATTATCTGAAAATGCAAATTGAAAAGTTTTGGTTTTAACCAACAGTAAAGCTTTCGACCTCCTTCTCTGGATAATATTAGCCTTCGTTCACGTATTAATCTTAATACAATCTCTTGTTGATGTTCAGTTTGACTCATACGCATTCGACTCTTATAATAAGCATCTCTATGAATGCCTAAATGGCTGAAAGTTTGAGTAATAGAATAAGACCCTTTAGATTGGACTATTTGTACTATTTCTGGTATTAATCTGGCTTGACATTCTTTTTGAACTCCTCAAAACTCCTAAACCCTAACTGTTTTATTGCATCTTCAAAAAATACCTGGTTGGTTATATTCGTAAGATCTTTTTCTATCAGTAATTCTTTTAATTGTTTAATCTGATTTTCCAACTGTCTTATTTTATCTTTTTCATCCATAGTTTGAATAATTACTTGTTTATGTAACAGGTCAAATCTACTATATTTCTTTATCCAATGATAAATAGATCCCGGACTGATACCATAAAGCTTGACTAACTCATAGGTAG
>PARP01000057.1 GCA_002711565.1 Bacteroidota bacterium | reverse complement strand
ATCGTCCGAATATCGCTTGACTTTTCTGTTCATAATCCTGAGTTTTGTTTACTTTTTATGTAAACCTATTTCAGGACGAGACATGATAAAACCTAAATTTGAAAAATTATTAACCACTGAACCACTGAACCACTGAACCACTGAACCATTTAACCAATTAACCAAGCATGGAATACCAAACCCAATTATTAGTCGTAATGATCACTTATACTGTATTGTTAATTCTTTACGGTTTGTATCAGGGAAGAAAAGTTAAATCTGAAGCAGATTACGCCATTGCAGGTAGAAAACTACCAGGATGGGCAGCAGCTTTATCGGAAAGAGCTACAGGAGAGTCATCCTGGGCATTACTCGGTTTGCCGGGTGCTGCTTATGCTACAGGACTAACAGAGATTTGGACGGCTTTAGGATGCGTTCTGGGTATTATAACTGCATGGGTAGCTATTTCGTGGAGATTGAGAGAAGAAGCTGAGAAGTATAATGTAAATACATTCACCGAATATATCGCCAGGAAGCACGGAGATGTAAATAAATGGATCAGAATAGCAGGTAGCTCAACCATCGTATTCTTTTTCTTCTTTTATGTGGGTGCACAATTCTTGGGAGGTGGCAAAACATTACATACTATGTTCGATCTGGATCAAAACCTCGGAATGTTCTTTGTAGCTCTTGTAATCGTGCCTTATACTATTTACGGTGGATTTAGAAGTGTTGTGTATACGGATGTGGTTCAGGCGATTATCATGATCATAACACTTGTTGTGGGACCAATCGTTGGTGTAATTTACCTGATGAACCAACCAGATCTGTTCGCTAATTCAATCGGTGAAGCACTAACACTTGCCGGACCTACACATTCCACTTTAACTGGTGGAGCAAGTGGATTTGCTGCAGGTATTGTAATTGCCGGAGGATTCTCATGGTTCTTTGGCTATTTAGGTGGACAACCTCAGCTAAGTATGCGCTTTATGGCTATCGAAGATGCCAAGCAAGCTAAACAGGCAAGGAATATAGGTGTAGTCTGGACTGTAATTGCTTATAACGGTGCATTATGTTTAGGATGGATAGGTTTAGCAATATTCGGCCCAAGCGGACTTAAAGATGCTGAATACGTAATGCCGGCAGTAATTTTAGAGTTGTTTCCACCAGCAATTGCTGCGTTATTAATAACCGGAGCGATTGCCGCTATGACTTCGACCGCTAACTCATTACTGATCCTCTCATCTACCGAATTATCAGAAAATATTATTAATCCATTAATGGATTTGGATAAGAAGAAAGCTTTAGCAAGATCAAGGTGGATAACTGCAATTCTTGCCTTAATCGCCTTAGGCTTGGCTTATATTTCACCATCTAAAGTGATCTTTACACTTGTTAGCTATGTTTGGGCCGGAATCGGCGGAACATTCTCTATTGTGATCCTCTTAAGCCTTTTTTGGAAGAAATATCATGGCAAAGCAGCACTTGCAACAATAGTTGTTGGTTTAACATTTACCATCATCTGGATCAGCACTGGTATGGATAAAGTGATCACCGCAAGAATTCTGACTTTCTTTGTTGCTGGTTTAACTGCTATCGTTTCGACATATGCATTTAAGGGTAGTAAGTAGAGAGTACTGGGTACTGATTACAGATTACAAATTACAGATTACAGATTACAGATTACAGAGTATAGAGTACAAAGTACAAAGTACAAAGTACAAAGATTGCTCTACTTAGGCACAGGCTAAAGCTAAAGCTAAAGCTGTTACAATTGTACCATCGATAGTATTTTTCACAACTACTCGACTACTGGATTACTGGATTACTTGACAACCGGATAACATGACAACCAGACAACAGATAAAATTAGTACGGAGTACAGAGTATAAAGTACAAAGATCCCTATACTAAAAACTCAATACTCAGCATGCAAGCTATTACAATGGTCCTATCGACAGTTTTAATTTATTACCACTTGACTACTGGATTACTGGACAACCGGACAGCCAGACAACAAATAATCTTGAATCCCTTGAGATTATTGATGTTCCTGGGGCTATGAAAATCTTTTTCCCATTCACTTGAAACAATCGTGATTTTGTCCCGTCTTTAATACGTCGCACAAACCCCTCATTAAAAAACCAAAAACCATGTTCAAAAATTATCTTTTGATCGCCTTGCGCACAATGTTGCGACAAAAAGGCTACTCGTTCATCAACATTATTGGTCTGGCAGTTGGCCTGGCTAGTGTTATTCTAATTCTTCTTTGGGTTAAATATGAATTTAGTTATGATAAGGCTAATTCAAACTTTGAACGGATCTACCGTTTAGGTCAAACCCAGTTCTATTCATCAGGACCATTAAATACATTCTCAATGCCTGGTCCGATGGCAGCGCGAATCAAATCCGATTTCCCTGAAATAGAAGAAGCATTTCGATTTTCATATTCCGGATTGATCGTAAGATATGAAGAGAAGAAGTTTTCCGAGGAAGTTCTGTATGCAGATAAAGAGATCTTCAATGTGTTTGATATTGAATTAATTCGAGGTACGAAGGAAGATGTATTTAAGGATTTCAATTCGGTCATCCTTTCTGAAGAAATGGCTGAAAAATATTTTGGCAGTGTAGATCCTGTTGGTAAAATTCTGACATTCAATAATAAAAGAAGTATGAAGGTGAGTGGCGTCTTTAAGAATATGCCACAAAACACCTCATTAGGATTTAAGATGTGTATACCATTCGAACATATTGAAGAAGATTGGGGTGTTGACCTAACAAGATGGGGTTGGAACTCTTTCGGGACCTATGTACTTATCAAAGAAGGTGTAAGTTGGGAAGAAGCTGAAACGAAAATTAAACACTTTATACCGATCGCAACAGAAAATGAAGAGTCTACAAACGAATTATGGCTCTGGCCTTTAAAAAAGATCCATTTATACCGCTATTCAGGTGGAGGAATGATCAAGACCATTTATATGTTCATTCTGATCGCAGCAGTGATCCTGGTGATCGCATGTATCAACTTCATGAACCTGGCAACCGCAAGATCTTCAAAGCGCTCTAAAGAGATTGGTCTTAGAAAAGTAATGGGGGCTTATAGAAAACATGTAATTAACCAATTCCTTGGTGAATCAGTTTTAACAGCGTTTTTAGCTTTGATCATAGCCATTTTAATGGTGAATCTGATCTTGCCATCGTTTAATACCCTGACTGAAAAAGATATGGTCTTCAATTTCACTGATCCAATAGTATTAGGTGGATTAATTGGTCTAACCATTTTAACCGGTGTATTTGCAGGTAGTTATCCTGCATTGTTCTTATCATCATTCAGACCTATTATTGTTTTAAAGGGTGCTATCAATAAAGGTAAATCAGGATCATTATTCCGTAAAGTACTGGTAGTGTTTCAATTTACACTTTCTATTGCATTGATAATTAGCACTATAATCATTACTAAACAATTATACTTCATTCAGAATAAAGACATTGGAATGCGAAATGAGAATGTGATCTTTCTTAGAATGCAAGGAGAAGTGAATTCTAAATTTGAAACTGTTAAACCATTATTACTTCAGAATCCGAAGATCGAACATATTTCCAGATGTAATCAATTACCATTTATGATCGGAAGTAATTCCGGATCAATAGGATGGGATGGGAAAACAGAAGAAGAAGATGTTTTGGTTGGATTTACTTTCGTGGATGTTGATTTTGAAAAAGTGATGAGTATGGAAGTCCTTGAAGGAAGGTACTTCTCATCAGAATACGGTACAGATAGTTCAGCTGCTGTACTCAACGAGAATGCAGTTAAGGTTATGGGATTAGAAAATCCTGTTGGTTCCTGGTTGAGCTGGGGTGAAAACCATCGTTTCAATATTATCGGAGTTGTTAAAGACTATAATTTCGAGCATATGAGTCAGGAAGTGAGTCCGATGGCCATCTTTAATAGTGGCGACAGAGCAAACTTTATGTTGATTAAGATGAATAAAGCTGATGTTAAGGAAACAATAGCCTTTATTGAGGAAACATGGAATACAGTATTTCCGAATTACCCGTTTGCATATACATTTATGGAAGACAGGTATCGTGAAATGTATACTCGTGAAGAGAAAAGTAGTGAGTTATTCAAATACTTTGCAATTCTAGCAATCTTTATATCAGCATTGGGACTGTTTGGATTAACTTCTTACCTGGCAGAACAAAAAACAAAGGAGATCGGGATCCGCAAAGCTTTAGGTTCTTCAGTTTTTGGTATTGTACAGATCATGTCGAAAGAGTTTGTTCGTTTAATTATAATTGCAAATGTGATAGCCTGGCCATTGACCTGGTACATCGGATCACAACTGTTAAGTAATTATGCTTATAGAACGAAAATGAGTCTATGGATCTTTGCTGCGGCGACTGCTGCATCATTCTTAATAGCCTTTTTAACAATTAGTTATCAATCTATAAAGTCCGGAAGGGCCAAACCGATTGATGCCTTAAGATATGAATAACAAAAAAGGGAAGCGGTTGCTTCCTTTTTTTTAATTTCGAATTTCAAATTACGAACCGAGGCAAAGCCGAGCTCAGCGAAGCTAATTACGAATAAAAGTAAAGTCGAGAGGCTCAAAGGATCAAAAGCTCAAGGGTTCAAAGGTTCAAAGCTTCAAAGGCTCAAGAGTTACAGACTATGAACAAACCCCGAAGGGGTTAAAAACATTAGAGAAAACGTATAACAGAATATTTACAAAACCCTGAAGGGGTTTAATAAGAATTTAAATTACGGAATACGGATTACGGTTAGTTTAGGATTATAGTATGTTTAAACTTCTTTTTTAAGCTGGTTTTTATCGTAAGTATCATACTTGCAGGATCATACGACCAGTATTTTGAATTTATTCTGCTAGCGCGGACGTCTTCGTCCGTGCTTTTTTGATCCTTATTACAGCAGCTATCGTAGACTACCATAGATATCGTAAGCAATCCACTTTCGTGAATAACAGTTATTTATATAAATCTTTATTTGTTTAATGTTCTTTTCTTGATAAAAGAACCAAAATCAAGGCTTACAAAAAAACATTACCTGCCTCTTGCAAAACCAAAGTGCAATCGGGTGATCTTCGAATAAATTCTCAGCTTCCCGTTCTTACTAAGGTTTCACTTCAATTCAGATAAAGTTTTTTTGAAGGCCCTTCCTAAAGAATCAGAGTGAATTGAAAATCACAAATCTAGTTTTTTCAAAAGGATAACAGTTTTTTTTTTTTGCTTATTCGTTATCATACCAGTAATTATTAGCTACGGCAACTGCCAGTCTGTCAAACAACCTATCACCAAAGTATCTACGGTTTAATTTGTAGCAGAACTCATCCAAATATAATTGCAAATATTTTCCTTTGATTTTATGATAGATTCCTAATAATGTTCGCTTTGCATTACTTATTGCTATGTGAACCCAGGGTAATACCTTCACAACCGTTTCTTTTGATGATATTTCACTAACATGAACATCCACATACTTAGAGATATCAACATAACTAGTACTTTTATCACTAAACACAATGCTTCTCTCATCAAAGTTCTCTTCAGCTAGGTTCGTTATCTCGTTTGACTCATGGCTGTTTAATACTTTCATTTTAAAATACCTGCAATGCTTACTGGTTTTACCGGTTTCAGGATCTTCTAACATGGTAGATTCTGCTATTACTGCAACGGGTGTTTGCTTTTGGCTTCCCCTGCCACGTTTTAGGTTCTGTTTCTCACTTTTACTGGTTTCTGTTGAAAAATATCCTTCATCCAATTCCATCATGCCTTCAAGCTTATACAAACTATCTCGTTTACCCATAGCAGTTCTGATTTTATGCATCATGCTCCAAATGGATTCATACCTTGAGTGATCAAGTTGCCTTTGAAGCTCTTTTGCAGAAATGCCTTTCTTTGAATAGCTCATAAACGCCATCGCTAAATACCACTTGCGAAAGGGAAGATTGGAGTTTTCCATCATTGTTCCGCTTCTTAAAGTTGTTCTAAAATTACATTCCGAACATTGCCATTGAAATTTTGCTTTAAGCCAGTAATGCTTCTTACTTCCACATTTCTTGCATATTATACCTTGCTGTTCCCTAACGCTCTTAAAATGGAACTTGCAGCTTTTCTCATCAGGAAAAGCTTCAATGAATTTGATTAGTTTCACGTCAAAAGTTTTTCTATAAGATATCAAATCTTTTTATCTGGCATAATTACGGACTAGCAATTATTTAATTATCTCCAAATGAAATTTCATCCGAAAGCTCATTGATATCATCCGAATGATAGGGGAAATGTTTTTTAAGTAATAGTCCGGTTTTTTCGATGCCATTGGATAGGCCTTCCGCAAATTTACCTTTCTTGAATTCTTCACCCATTTCGTTCTTCACATCATCCCAGAAATTCTCAGGAACTTTCGCGTTTATGCCTTGGTCTCCAATGATGGCAAATTTCTTGCTTTTAACGGCTACATAAAATAGTACTCCGTTCCGAAGTTCTGTCTTATGCATATTCAATCGTGCAAACCAATAGGCTGCACGGTCTAAAACATCTTCTTCACAAAAGTTTTCGATATGAACTTTAATCTCACCGGACGAATCCAGCTCAGCTCGTAGAATAGATCCTTTGATCAAATCTTTCTGCTCTTTCGTAAAGAATTTTTTAGCACTAATGGTTGCCATAATTAGAAATTTTGGTTAGTAATTGCCTTCCTTAGAATTCAACATTAGGAGCTGTTTCTGCACCTTGCTGCGCTTCGAAGTACGGCTTTTGCTCAAACCCGAAAATATTCGCATAAATGTTCTTCGGGAATTTCTTTATATAAACATTATAGGTCTTAGTTGCCTCATTAAATTTGCGTCTTGCAT
Organism: Bacteroidota bacterium; assembly: GCA_002711565.1. GTDB lineage: Bacteria > Bacteroidota > Bacteroidia > Bacteroidales. The sequence continues at coordinate 8,180 of PARP01000057.1, read as the reverse complement.
TTGCAATTCTGTTCTCAGTTCCCTCCAATTGAGCTTGAAGTTCTAAGAAGTTCTGATTAGCCTTTAGATCTGGATATTTCTCTATTGTTACCAATAGTCTGCCTAGCGCTGAAGAAACACCATTCTGTGCTTGCTGGAATTGTGCAAATGCTCCTGCATTTAAATTCGAAGGATCTATCGTTACTGAAGTGGCTTTAGAACGAGCTTCAACAACTGCTGTTAAAGTTTCCTGCTCAAACTCAGCATAACCCTTTACAGTATTTACCAGGTTTGGGATAAGATCCATTCTACGTTGATAATCAGTTGTGACTTGAGACCATTTCGCATCAACTTCTTCACTCATGGTTACCATACCATTATAAGTGCTTTTAATTGATGAATAAATAATAATTCCAAGTATTGCGATTACCGCAATGATTATCCAAGATTTTTTCATATTTGTTTGTTTTTTAGGTAGATAATTTCGATCCACCAATATATAAAAACAGCGACAATTGAATTTTATTGCCGCTGTTCATAAAAAATTGAATTATTCTTTAATAAGATCGACACTTCTTTTTACAAAAGCAGTGAGCTCTTCACCTTTCAATAAATTCTGTGAAAGCCTTGCCAAATCATATAATTGCTTCACCATCCCATCTTGCTTTTTACCATCTGTTTCTTCCAGAATGCTTGTGAAAACAGGATTGTTAGAATTGGCAACTAAACTATAGTTTTCAGGCATATTACCCATAAACATAGCTTGTTGTCCACCCAATGCTGACATATCTTTCATTCTTCTCATGAACTCATTCTGCATTACCATGAATGGAAGATCTGTTTCACTCATATTCTCGAATTGAAGTGTAAATTTCTCTTTATCGATGGTTCTTTCAATTACTTCTTTTAAAGATTCTTTCTGAGTATCATCTAATTTTGAAGGTAATGTATCTTCTTTCTCGATCAATTTATCAATTGTTTCAGAATCCACACGTTTGAACATCACATCAGTTAGTTTCTGTTCAACTGCTCCGATATAATGATTGTCAAGTACACCATCCATCAGCAATACATCGTAACCGCGTTCTTTTGCAGCCTCGATATACGTGTATTGATCATCCGTATTGTTGGTGTATAAGAAGATGATCTTATCATTCTTGTCTTTTTGAGTTTCTTCAACTTTTGCTTTATACTCTTCAAAAGTGAAGTATTTATCTTCGATATTTTTGAATAATGAGAATTTCTCAGCTCTATCGTAAAACTTCTGCTCTGAGATCATTCCATATTGAATGAATACTTTGATATCATCCCATTTAGCTTCAAATCCTTCGCGATCATTTTTATATAGTTCTTCAAGTTTATCTGCAACTTTACGCATGATGTAAGAAGAGATCTTCTTCACATTTGAATCACTTTGTAAATAAGAACGAGAAACATTCAGTGGAATATCCGGAGAATCAATAACACCATGTAATAATGTTAAGAATTCAGGAACGATACCTTCTACAGAATCTGTGATAAATACCTGATTGCTATATAATTGGATTTTGTCTTTCTGTACTTCTAAGTTCTTTTTAACCTTAGGGAAGTAAAGAATCCCTGTAAGTTTGAAAGGATAATCAACATTCAAATGGATTTGGAATAAAGGCTCTTCGAAAGTCATTGGATAAAGCTCACGGTAGAAGCTTTTATAATCTTCATCTGTACAGTCTTTTGGAGTTTTTTTCCAAAGTGGGTCTGTATTATTGATGATACGATCCTGTTCTACTTCTTCGTATTTATCATTTCCATTCTCATCTTTTTCGCCTTCAACTTTCTGACTGATCTTTTCAGTTCCGAATTGAATAGGTACCGGTAGGAATTTTGAATATTTATTTAGAAGACCTAAGATTCTTTGCTCATCTAAGAATTCTTTTGATTCTTCATCAATGAACATTGTGATCTCGGTTCCTCTATCTGTTTTTTCACTTTCTGATAAAACATAATCAGGAGAACCATCACATTCCCATTTCATTGCTTTAGTAGCTCCACCTTTTTTATATGTTTTGGTGTTCACTTCAACCTTATCAGAAACCATGAATGAAGAATAGAAACCTAATCCGAAATGACCGATAATAGCATTTGCCTCAGCTTCAGATTTTGTTTTGAATTTCTTAACGAATTCTTCTGCGCTTGAGAATGCGATCTCATTGATATATTTGTTGATCTCGTCAGAAGTCATACCAATACCACGGTCTTTTACCGTTAAGGTTTTAGCTTCTTTATCGAGAATAACCTGAATAGTGATATCTCCCAGCTCACCGGTGAATTTACCAAGTGAAGCAAGAGTTTTTAATTTTTGTGTTGCATCTACTGCATTGGAAACGATCTCACGTAGAAATATTTCGTGATCTGAGTATAAAAACTTTTTAATAATCGGGAAAATATTTTCCGTCTGAACATTAATTTTTCCTTTTTGCATTTTCCTTTTTAATTTTTAGTAACGATTATGTCTTATCAAAGAAAATGCCAGTAGGAGGTAAGTGACAAAATGACCGAACAGACCGAATAATATGTGTAACTTTGATAAAAATTATTGCATGAACAGCGAACTACAAACATTTCTTGAGGACCTTCAGAAAGCATTCGAATCCAATACACTGGTAAAGGCTACATTAGGCAAAACCAGAGGAAAGACCCAGGAGTTAAAGAATATTTACATCCGTCCGGTAGAATTGAAGGAAGGTGTCAGATTATCATTTACTTATCGATATGCAACAAATGATCAGGTGAAGAATTATGACTTAGCTGGTGCTTTGGAGGAAATACAGAAATATTTAGGTCAGTCTTTAATGAGAATGCATCTTTTTACGATTGAATATGATGCAGAAATTACGATCAATAAAAAAGGTAAGGGTCATCGAAGAGAATCTGATGCTTCATTCAAAAAAGCTGTAATTGAATCGCACGATCATCAAAAGAAGCAATTTGTAAGTGTTAATTCAGACTTCCTAAAAGAATTAGAAATTACGAATGAGCAATCCCAGATACGTAAAGGGCGATCAGATAAATTCAAACAGATAAATAAGTTTGTTGAGATCGTTGATGGTTTGATTAAGCAAACAGAAATGGATGAGATCCGAATTGCTGATATGGGTTCTGGTAAAGGATATCTCACTTTTGCTTTGTATGATTATCTGAAAAACAACTTGAAAAAGAATGTTGAGGTAGATGGAATTGAATTGCGACCAGATCTCATTGAGAAGTGTAATGCAATTGCCAAGAAGATGAATTTTGAACAGTTATCCTTCAAAGAAGGGTCTATTCAAAATACCGAACTAAAGGATATTAATGTTTTAATTGCACTCCATGCCTGTGACACAGCAACTGATGATGCGATCTATAAAGGAATTGAGGCCGGAGCTGAATTGATCATTTGCTCACCTTGTTGTCATAAACAAATCCGTAAAGCCATACAGGTAGATTCCGACGAACAACCAATGTTGAAGTATGGAATTCATTTAGAAAGGCAAGCTGAAATGATCACAGATACCATCAGAGCTTTGATCCTTGAACTAAATGGTTATGAAAGCAAGGTGTTTGAATTTATCAATAGTGAACATACGGGTAAAAACCTGATGATCACGGCTGTAAAGTCAAGTAGAATGGTTGATTCTGATAAGTTGGTAAGTCAGATCGAAGGATTAAAGAATCAGTATGGAATCAAAGAACATTATTTGGAAACGCTAATCAAATCATAATATGACAGGCACTCTCATTAATGCAGGCGCAATCATTCTGGGAACATTGATCGGAATGATGATCAAAACAAAACTTCCTGAAAGAGTCGTAACGATCATATTTCAGGCTTTAGGACTTTTTACGATTCTATTAGGATTGAAAATGGCTTTGGAGATGCAAGAGTTTCTTATTGCTATTGGAAGTTTAGTGATCGGTTCTGTAATTGGTGAATTGCTGAAGATCGAAAGTGGAATGGAGAAATTTGGTGGCTGGGTAAAAACTAAACTTAAGTCGGATAATGCCAAATTCACGGATGGAATGATCACAGCTTTTCTATTGTACTGTATGGGTTCATTAACTATTCTGGGAGCTATTGAAGAAGGGATCAATGGAAATATGGATCTTTTATTAATGAAATCCTTAATGGATGGTTGTTCTTCGATAGCCCTTGCTTCTGCTCTGGGAATTGGCGTTGGATTCTCTGCGATTCCATTATTGATCTATCAAGGAGGCTTAACGCTATTTGCTTCATCGGTTTCTTCTTTTTTCTCAGAAGCTGTTGTAAGGGAGCTTTCAGCTGTTGGAGGGGTTCTTCTTATTGGACTAGGTATCAATATTCTTGAGATCAAAAAGTTTAGGATCTTGAATATGATACCAGCGCTTGTGCTTGTAGTAATTCTTATTTACTTCTTCGCATAAATATTTTATGTTCATTTTGTCTTGATACAAAACGAACCAAAAAATCAAGACAAAACGAAGCTTCATCCCGCTCTTGCTTTTCTGGCGGGCATCAAAGCCCTTGAAAAGCAATTCACGCTTACGCCTTCCCCGCCGTTTTGTCGGGCCTACACACTTACTATAAATCCAATGAAAATGTATTGAATGTTGATTTAATAGTGCGATGGGAAGAAAGAAATGCGGGCCGGCGCCCGTGTGAATGAGCAAATGCTTAAAAATGCATTAAAGGCGTTTACGTTTTCTTTGCGCAGCGAAGTCTACTTTAATTGCATTTTTTGCATTTGAACAGAGCGGGAGGAAGCATATTTCTTTCTAGACTTTTGCGCAACTTTTTGTCATGAAAAAGTTGCAAAATAAAAGGCTTTGCAATTGAAAAACTTTCTTTGCTTCGTTTCTTTGGTCACAAAGAAATGAAGTGGTAATATGTATCAAAACAAAATAAACAAAGAGAAGCATAAAAGTAGAATTCCTAGCTATTCTAAATAAGGAATTTATAAAGTAATATTGACTTAGGATAAGGAAAATTGTCAGAAAAAAAATGTACTTTAGCGGAGAACGCATAACCAATTATAAACAATTAAAAAAATACAATCTATGGAGAATATTGAATGGGGAACATTACCATTTGGATACTTCAAAACCGATTACAATGTTCGTTGCTACTACCGCGATGGAAAATGGGGTGAAGTAGAAGTTTCATCTTCTGAATATATCAATGTACATATGGCATGTACTGGCCTTCACTATGGTCAGGAAGCTTTTGAAGGTATGAAGGTTTTCAGAGGTAAAGATGGTAAGATACGTATGTTCCGTTGGGAAGAGAATGCGAAACGTCTTCGCAATTCTGCACAAGGGATCATGATGGCTGAAGTTCCTGATGAATTATTCCTTGAAGCGATCACGAAAGTGGTTAAGCTTAATGAAAAATACATTCCACCTTATGGTACCGGAGCATCTCTTTACCTACGTCCGTTATTATTCGGATCAGGTGCTGAGGTAGGTGTTAAACCTGCTGAAGAGTATATGTTCATGGTATTCTGTGGACCGGTTGGACCTTATTTCAAAGAAGGCTTCAAACCAGTTAAGATCCAATTAGTTAGTGATTATGATCGTACTGCTCCTCAGGGAACAGGTCATATCAAAGTTGGTGGTAATTATGCAGCAAGTTTACGCCCTGCATTCCGTGCTAAAGGCGAAGGTTTCTCTTCAGTTCTTTTCACTGATGCCAAAGAACATAAGTATATCGATGAAGCTGGTCCAGCTAACTTCTTCGGAATTAAAAACAATACCTATGTGACGCCTCACTCAGACACCATTCTTCCATCTATTACTAATATGAGTCTTGAGCAGATTGCAAGAGACCTTGGTTTAGATGTTGAAAGAAGACCAGTTCCTGTAACTGAGCTTGAAACTTTTGAAGAAGCTGGTGCATGTGGTACAGCTGCAATTATTTCACCTATTGGTTTGATCCACGACCGCGAAGCTGATAAAACAATCAGCTATGGTTCAATGGACGAGCCGGGACCAATCTCTGTTAAACTTTACAATACCCTGAAAGGTATTCAGGAAGGAGAGGTTGAAGATAAACACGGTTGGAATTACGTATTTGAATAGAACATAAAAAAAAAGCAACTCATTGAGTTGCTTTTTTTTGTTTGCAAGTTTGCAAGTTTATATGTTGGTTTCGTATCTTTATGTAAACCAATACCAATTCCTATGATTACCTGTAATAAAGTTGAGGAGCTTTTAATGCAGGAGGTGGCCAGAGTCGATAAGCGTATCGCTGAACTCTCAGAATTTGAGGATTTGGAATCAAAAAAAGCTCTCGAAAGAAATCTTAAAGAAAGAGAAATATTAAAAGACCTTCAGAAAAGAATGGATCCACACCATTGTATGGAGGTTTATGAAGTCCTGAGGAAGATAATTGATAAGTAAGTTCAAGGGTTCAAGTGCTCATGAGCTCATGAACACCTGAACACCTGAACTCTTGAGCATTAATTATGCTTAAGGATCAGATTATAGATCTTGCGTTTATCCTGATACATTAAGATAACATTCTCCTCATCGAAATATGTCACTCTGAAAGTATCCGTTTTCTCTCCTTTGATATTGGCATTTACCATAATGAATCCCTGATTCTTATAAACTCTTGTTATCTGAACCTGTCGAACCGCTGGACTAGCATTTTTTAAGTCTGCATTACTATTACCTAAATAATACTTTGTTAAAAATGTGAATCTGTCGTTGTTTGAAACGATCTTCTCAAAGTCCTGAACATTCGGTAATACATTACTGTAAGCAATTCCTGATGTGTTTGTTTCTGTTGATTGGGATGCTGTATACTCATTTCCCCAAACATTTCCTTTTGTGTCTAATTGGGTCATATATAGGGTGTTGCCTCCCATCATCGCTGCCTGGATCTTTAATTTTTTAATCGATCGCTCCTTGATCTTATTCATATTAGAAAAAGCCGTTGCTCCTTTGGCTTTTGCTGAAACATCTCCTAGCTTAAATAATCCTTTTACTTCGTATTCGAGTTGAGTAACATTTACCTTTTCCCAATCCAAACAAGATGTAACAGTTTGTAGTGTAGCTGTTTCAGAAAAAGTTTCTACTCTTCCAGATTTGAATTCAATACGGGTGATTGTATTCTTATATATGGTATTGATCAATTCTTCATTCGGGTAACTGTATTTAACTGCATCAGGAGTAACCTCTTTAACTGTACATTCAATAACTTTTCCTCCGGTATAGATTTTGTCAAAATTCTGTTGAGCTTGTAAGGTGAAAACCATGCAAACTAAAATGGCTGTAATTAATTTTTTCATGTGATTAGTTTAAAATATTTAAGGGGAGAAAGACAACTTATGTGCCAGAAATCAAATTTAAAAAAAAGAAGCAATCCATTGGACTGCTTCTCTATACTTTTTACATAAAAGTTCAAAGGCTCAAAGGTTCAAAAGCTCAAATGATTTCATCAGATCTTCTGAACTTATGAGCTTTTGAACCTCTGAGCTTTATTTATACTATATCATTGGCTTTTAATACTTCAGCCATTTGCTCTTGTAATTTCTTAGCTTCTACTTTAGCCACATCTGCGAAATCTGCTTCCTGAGATTTGAATATGATTCCTCTTGATGAATTAACTAGTAGTCCACAATCTCTACTTAATCCGTATTTTGCAACTTCCTCTAAACTACCACCTTGTGCACCTACACCTGGAACTAATAAGAAATGCTCTGGAATCATTTTACGGATATCTGCTAACATTTCTGCTTTTGTTGCACCTACAACATACATCATGTTCTCATCATTACCCCATTTTTGAGAAGTTTCGAGAACTTCCTCATAAAGTTTTTTGCCAGTTTCTTTGTTTTCGATCAATTGAAAATCAAAAGCACCTTTATTTGATGTCAATGCAAGTAGAATAACCCATTTGCCATCAAAACTTAAGAACGGACTTACTGAATCTTCACCCATATAAGGAGCAACCGTAATACTATCAAAACCATAAGTTTCAAGGAATGCTTTTGCATAAGATGCTGAAGTGTTTCCAATATCTCCACGTTTTGCATCTGCAATTGTAAATGCTTCGTCTTTGAATTGATTTAGATATGCAATTGTTTTTTCTAAAGAGATCAATCCTTCAGAACCACGACTTTCATAAAAAGCCAGATTTGGTTTATAAGCAACCGTATAATCTATTGTTGCATCAATGATCGCTTTATTGAATTCAAAAACAG
>PARP01000056.1 GCA_002711565.1 Bacteroidota bacterium | reverse complement strand
AAGAACAAAACACCTATGGAAATGAACGTGGAATCACTTGTAAAAATCTAATTTTGAATGGCACGGAAAATAGGGAAGCTTACAAAGGTTTTTTATTTATTAGTTCCCAAAATTTTAAATCGTCCACATTAAAACTTTAAGAAAATATTCACAAAACTTCCATACTATTTTACCATTTAACCAATCAACTTATAACTAATTTGCCTCTTCATTCAATTTTGTTCTAAAAAATAAATACAATTAAGATGTATCTTTCCTCATAAACCTCTGAACCTAAAATCATTCTAAATCATAATAATTCAGCATTTTATCTATTGGTATTTTCAAATTTTCTTATATTTGCCTTCATTCGGAGTAGGGGGAATACAAAACCACTATTCTATGCCTAATTTAAAATCCGAGTCATTAACTAAATAAAATTGTAAAAGGAATTAATTATGAGTCAACAAGAAAACAAAGGTGGAATGTTATTCAAAGTTTTAACTGGTTTATTTGCAGTTATCGCAATCGCTGCAGCAGTTTTATACTTTAATACAAAAACTGAACTAGGTGAACTTCAAGTAGAAAAAGAAGCACAAAGAGTTGAGCTACAAACTAGCCTTGACAAACTAATGGCAGACCACAACCAGTTAAAAGCTGAAAATGGTGAGCTTACTCAAACATTAGCTGAAAAAGATGCTGAGATTCAAGCTAAAGCTCAAGAAATCGAAGAAGCTCTTAAATATAAATACAGCTTTTTTAAAGTTAAAAAACAATTTGCTGAGTTACAAGAGATCTCTCAAGGTTATGTGAAGCAAATCGATGAGCTAAAAGCTGCTAATGAAAAACTTACTGAAGAAAACGCTATGGTTAAAGGTAAGTTCGCTGCTGAGCAAAAGAAAAACGCTGACTTAAATAAAATCAAAGACAACTTAACAGCTAAAGTAAACAAAGCATCAGTTCTTAAATCTTTCAAAGTTTATGCTACTGGTCTTAAGATCAAGAAAAGCGGTAAAGAAGTTGTAACTGACAAATCACGCAGAATCAACAATATCAAAGTTACTTTTGGTGTTGCTAAAAATACAATCGCTAAAGCTGGTACTAAAGATTTCTTCGTAAGAATCGCACAACCAGATAGCAGAATCTTAGCTGAAGGTGAAGGTGATAACTATGCATTTACTTTCAAAGGTGAAAAACTTCAATATACTATCAAAAAGTCTGCTGACTATGCTAACGAAAATATGATCGTTAACTGCTACTATCCAATCAGAGATACTCAAAAATTAGCAGCCGGTGAATATAAAGTTGAGGTTTACGAAGGTAACAATGTAATTGGCCATGCTAATTTCATCGTTAAGTAATCTTAATAAGATATTTTTAAATTAAGCCTTCTCGGAAACGGGAGGGCTTTTTTTGTAGATATGAGTTATAAGAGATTAGAGATGAGATGAAATGTGTAAGATCTAACTTCTATTTTTTGTAGTTAATATCGAACTTCTTATCATTTTTAATAGTTCTGTTGCATTGCAATGCAATCGATCAAAAGTATCTTTGTCTAAATAATTAGACTCATATAATAGCTCTAACCAATAGATAGTTTCAGCACATTCTTTTTGAGCAATACCCAGTTTATGAATAAAGTCTGCTCTGCTCTCCGCATTCTTTGCCTCCCTAATCATCGCTCCAACAGAAGTGCCGCTTCTAAGTAATTGTCTCGACAGAACATATTCCTTTTTCTCTTTGAGTTTTTTATAAAGCTTAATGGTCTCTAATGAAAATATAAAACTCTTTGTTTTTAAAGTCTCCTTATTTCTCTTCATCTTAAATCTCTAATCTTATAATTTATATCTCATAACTTATATCTACCGAAGGCGGCGATGCCGCCTTCGGTCCCTCCCACTCTCTACGCTCGCCCTACACACCAAGAAAATATTTTGGAAGAAGCACCCATAGACAAATCGACCTAACCATGACTTACAATTTGCTTAAACTATGGGCGCTATCGGATGATCTTACCTATTAGTTCCAAAAAAACCAAAACGTCCGCCTTTTTTGAAAACTTTTTTTCACTTTTCATTATTTATTACTCTTTAGCTTTAATGAACAAAGGGCTTTAAATTATTCCTAAATTTGATCTTTAAATAGTAAGAAATGGCCAAACGGAAATTTTATGTTGTCTGGAAAGGTAGAAGACCCGGAATTTATCATTCCTGGGATATGTGTAAGGAGCAAATAGAAAACTTCCAAAATGCAGTTTATAAATCCTTCGAAGATCTTGCTTCTGCCAGAAAAGCATATGAAAGCGGTCCACAGCAATATGTCGGCAAAAAGAAATCTTTCAAAGACATGACTGCCGCCGAGAAAGCCAGGATCGGCCGACCAATTATGAATAGCATTTCTGTTGATGCGGCTTGCAGTGGAAATCCGGGAGTTATGGAATACCAAGGTGTGAAAACCGCAAATGGTGACCACCTATTTCATTTAGGACCATTTCCTGAGGGTACTGTAAACTTGGGTGAATTTCTTGCATTGGTACATGGTATCGCTTTTCTTAAAAAACATAATCTGGATATTCCTATTTATTCAGATTCGGTAACTGCAATGAAGTGGGTAAGAGATAAAAAAGTGAATTCAAAACTGGAGAGAAACAGTATTAATGCTGACCTTTTCGAATTAGTTGATCGAGGTGTTGAATGGCTTAAATCAAACTCCTATCCAAATAAGATCCTCAAGTGGGAAACCGCTGCCTGGGGTGAAATTCCTGCAGATTTCGGACGTAAGTGATTTGGAGAAACAAGATTTGGTGATACTAAATTTAAAGATTATACTTTCTTAATGCTGACGTTTTGGTTTTTTGGGAATTAACCACTAAGAACACTAAGTTAATCTCAAAGAACACAATGCTGTATGAATGAAGAAACAATAGTAAAAAGAATACTCAATTCTGCATTTAATGTACACAAACAACTAGGTCCGGGATTATTAGAAAGTGCCTATGAATCATGTTTATATTTNGAACTTCAATCTATAGGACTAAAAGTAGAAAGACAAAAGCCATTACCATTGATCTATAATGAAATAAAGCTAGAAGCTGGGTATAGAGTTGATCTGCTTGTTGAAAGTAAAATTGTAGTTGAAGTAAAAGCTGTTGATGCAATCGCAGATATACATATTGCGCAGGTTTTAACTTATCTTAAACTTTCAGGGTGTAAGCTAGGATTACTATTAAACTTTAACACACTGCTTTTAAAGCATGGGATTAAACGTTTAATTAACTAACATTGTGATCTTTGTGAAATTCTTTGTGTACTTTGTGGTTAAATCTAGATAAGAATCAGCTTTAATTCGAATAATCGTTTAATCTAATAATTCGCGAGTGGTTTTTTCATCTTTCGCCAGTTGTTCGCTTAGCTCATCAAGATTCTCGAATTTGATCTCATCACGTAAACGATCAACGAAATAAATGGTGATCTCTTGATCATAAATATCTTCATCGAAATCAAAAATATTTACCTCAATCGTTAGGTCACTATTGTTAACAGTTGGCCTTACTCCAATATTTCCCATTCCCTTATATCGCTTTCCGTTATAATCAACGCGACAAGCATAAACACCATTTGCAGTAACTAATTTATACTCATCTTCAAGATCAATATTCGCAGTTGGGAATCCTATTTTACGTCCAATTTGCTTACCTCCAACAACTTTTCCTGTGATCGAATACTCATATCCTAAAAGTGCATTGGCTTTGCGGATCTTGCCTTCATTCAATGCTTTGCGGATCTTTGTTGAACTTACAGCAATATTCTCAACATCCTGAGCAGGGATTTTTTCAACATCAAAGCCGTGCTTCTTGCCCAGATCATATAAGGTATTGAAGTCACCAAGTCTGTTTTTACCGAAATGATGATCATAACCAATGATCAATCGATGAGTATTGATCTTTTCAACCAAATACTCTTCAATAAATCGTTTGGATGTAAACTTTGAAAATTCTTTAGTGAACTCGATCACGATCAGATGGTCGATACCCGCTTTTTCGAGTAACTGGATCTTACGCTCCTGCGTATTGATGAACTTAAGATTTTTACTATCCGGATGGATCACTAATCGCGGGTGCGGATAAAAAGTGATCAAAACCGTTTCGCCATCATGCTTCTTAGCCAATTCACGCATTCTACTAATGATCTTTTGATGTCCAATATGAACACCATCAAAAGTACCAATGGTTACGATCGGGTTTTTAATCCCTTTAAATTCTGATATGTGATGATAAATTTTCAAAAAAAGTGTGACGATTTCGACTTTTTGAAACTAATATATAAAAGCCGTTTTTAAACCAATCGCAAAAATAGCATATTTCAGTAATTCTCTAAAAAAAACCTTTAAAAAAGCATATGAAAACACTGATAATTACATGTTTACTTATTTTTTCAATCTTTATCACCTCAATTAAAGTCTATACTCAATCATCTTTGGTTCAGGAACAACATGATGGTGTTCTGATTATCAATGAGGTAATGTTCGACCCACTGACTTCTTCCGCAGAGTATATCGAAATTTATAATTTAGGGGATACCGCAATTAAAATATCAGATATCACTTTCGTGAGAATTAAGGTAGACTTCCCAAACCCTCCGGATACGCTGATAAAACCTATTACTGATGAAAACTTCTTGGTAGAACCCCGTACATACTATGTACTTACAAAATATCCTGCCAAACTACTTCGTAATCACCCTTCAATTATTCCTGAACAGATCATCTATTTCCATAGGATGCCATCCTTATTAAACAGCGGAGGTTATTTGGGTTTTAAGTTAAATGATCAATGGTTGGATATGATCTATTATAGTCCCAAGCTTCATCATCAATCTTTAAATTATACTGATGGTGTTTCTTTGGAGAAAATTCATCCGGAGCTTTCAGGTTTAGAACCCCAGAACTGGCATTCTGCTGCCGAAGATATTGGTTTTGCAAGCCCTACTTTGCAAAATTCTTGTTATACAACAAGCCAGGATCCAAATTCGGAGATCTCTTTTTCTACAAAAAGTATTTCACCAAATAATGATGGTTTCGAGGATTTATTAATGATCTCCTATGTACTTCCTGAGAATGGATTCACATTAAATATGAAGGTTTTTGATATTGATGGTAGATTCGTTTCCCATCCTTTTAATAATACAAATTGTGGAATTAAAGGATCGGTGATCTGGGATGCTGTAGATATGAATAACGAAATACTCGAACGAGGTTTATATATTGTTTTAATAGAATTTTTTAGTGAGGGTGGAGAAAGCATTCGTCATAAAAAAGCTATAAGTATCATTCGAGATTAAACCGGATAAGCAAGAGCTATAACGCTTAATTTGAGTCCTTCTACTTTTAATAATTTCTGAGCACAAGCTTCAATAGTTGCCCCAGTAGTGATCACGTCATCAACAAGTAATACATATTTATTCTTTAGGGTCTGAGGATCTGTTACTTCAAAGATATCCTTTACATTATCCCACCTTTGCATTCTGTTTTTTCGTGTTTGGGTTTCAGAAGCAAATTTTCTTATCAGCACTGTATTATTGAGTGGAACATCCAATCCAACAGATAAACCTTTTGCTATTTCTTCACTCTGATTATATCCTCTTTTCTTGAGTTTTGAATAATGAAGCGGAACCGCAATTATAAAGTCAAGATCCTTTATCCAATCGGTTTTCAATAGTTCCAAGCCATACATTTTACCTAATTCAAAGCCAATATCCTTTCTTCCTTTATATTTAAAAGCATGCATTAACTTTTGTACTCGCCCTTCCTTATTAAAGAGTAGATAGGCACTTGCTTCAACCAAGGGAACTCTTCCCCAAAAGACTTTTGCTACTGGATTATATGGGTCTTTATGAAAGTTTGATCTGGGGATTTTATACTGGCACGTTGTACAAATACAATTTTCAAATTTGAATAAGNCGTTTCCACATGCCGGACAAAGATCCGGATAGAGTATGGAAAGCAAGTCATTAAATATTTTTAATTTCATACCTATTAATTCCCAAAAAACAAAAACGTACAGGCTTCTTTTACAGAAATATTAAATGTATTTTTGAATTAAGCATTTCAGTTATGAACTCAGCATTATTAACAGTTAAGGATCTACACATTGAATTTGGTCACGGCGATCAAAAAGTTGAAGCTGTTAAAGGTGTGAGTTTTGATCTCCAAAAAGGTGAGTGCCTTGGAATTGTTGGAGAATCCGGATCAGGTAAATCCGTTACCTCTTTATCCATTATGCAACTTATCTCCTATCCGGGTAAAGTATCAAAAGGTGAAATTCAATTCAAGGGCGAGGAATTGATTGGGCAATCCAATGATCAATTAAATAAGATCAGAGGAAATAAAATTGCCATGATCTTCCAGGAGCCCATGACATCTTTGAATCCAGTAATTCGTTGTGGAAAACAAATAACTGAAAGTCTTCTCGAACATTCAGATTTGAATAAAGAAGAAGCAAAATCTCGAACAATTGAATTGTTTAAAGAGGTAAAACTTCCTCGCCCGGAGCAGATCTTTGATTCTTATCCTCATCAATTATCGGGCGGACAAAAGCAGCGAGTGATGATCGCTATGGCATTATGTTGCCAACCCGATATCCTTATTGCCGACGAACCAACGACTGCTTTGGATGTGACGGTACAGAAATCTATTCTTGAATTGCTCAAACAGCTACTGGAAAAATATGGGATGAGCATTATATTCATTACCCATGATCTAGGTGTAATCGCTGAGATCGCCAATCGTGTAATGGTAATGTATCAAGGTGAGATCGTTGAGAAAGGTGATCTTCACAAAGTCTTTAAAAATGCTGAGCATCCTTATACTCAAGGACTGATCGCTTGCAGACCGCAAATGGATCGTTTGCTTAAAAGATTACCTACCATTAGTGATTTCATGAATAATGAACAAGATCCTGAAAACTTCATCAAATCATTACAAATTGATGAAAAGGACAAATTTCAATTAGCTTCGGAAACAGTTTTAAAAGTTGAAAACTTATCAACTTATTTTCCCGTTAAAAGCGGAATACTGGGCAGAACAAAATCGTATGTCAAAGCTGTTGAAAATGTTAACATAGAAGTTCGAGAAGGAGAAACTTTAGGTTTGGTTGGAGAATCAGGCTGTGGAAAAACAACTTTAGGCAGAAGTATTCTTAAACTAATAGATCCTTACAAAGGCAAAGTCTTATATAAAGATCAAGAGATCTCAAAACTTTCAAATTCGGCATTGCGAAAACTCCGAAAAGAACTTCAAATCATTTTTCAGGATCCATATTCTTCTCTTAATCCACGCAAAACCATCGGTGAAGCCATTAAAGAACCAATGCAGGTTCACGGAATTTTCAATAATTCACAAGATTTGAAAATTGAAGTTGATAATCTATTGGTAAAAGTTGGATTGGAAGCTGAAATGTATGATCGTTATCCACATGAGCTTTCGGGCGGACAAAGACAGCGTGTTTGTATTGCGAGGGCACTTGGTTTAAAACCTAAATTCATAATTTGCGATGAATCCGTTTCTGCTCTCGATGTTTCTGTTCAGGCACAGATCCTGAACTTATTAAATGATCTCAAAAAAGAATATGGTCTTACCTATATTTTCATTTCACATGATCTTTCAGTAGTTAAACATATGGCAGATCGAATTGCTGTAATGAAAGATGGAGAAATCGTTGAATACGGCCTTACCGAAGAAGTTTATTCCAACCCACAATCTGACTATACCCGTAAATTGATTGATGCAGTTCCCAAAGGTATTTAAGTTAATACAATAATTTTTACCACTATGAACACGAAGAATTACACTAAGAGCACAATGTTTCTTAGTGAACTTTGTGTTATGCTTTGTGTACTCTGTGGTTAATATTCTTCCATTATTGATCCGTGTAAATCTGTTATATCGGTGTTATCCGCGTTCTATATGGAACACAGATGACACTGATTAAGCGGATTAACGCAGATTTTCTTCATTATTTATTAGTTTTTCAAGCACACATTTTTAGAGTATCTTTACCTTATCAAACGATGAAGAAAAAAAGAAAAATCAAAGGCAAGAGCACGTTTGTAGGAAGCATCCTCAGCATCTTTGCCAAGAATCCATATCGCCCTTTTAATTATAAACAGATCTCCAGTCAACTTGGAATTAGAGATAAGGCCAGTAAAGATCTTGTTGCTACTATATTGCGTGAACTTTCAGGTCAGAAAGAAATTGAAGAAATTAAACCGGGTAAATACAAATTGAATCTCGATAATATCAGTCGATTTGCCAATACACATTCTTATGTAACAGGTATTGTTGATATGAAGAATACCGGTAAAGCATATATCATTTCTGACGAAGGTGGAGATGACATTTTTATAGCTGCCAATAATACATCCAGAGCTTTGGATGGTGATCACGTGAAAGTCCGTTTATTCCCACAGCGCAAAGGCCGCAAACTCGAAGGACAGATCACTGAAATCCTTAAACGAGGTAAAGAAAATTATGTTGGGATCATTGAGATCTCTAAAGGCTTTGCTTTTCTAATACCTGATAATTCAGCAATTCCCGTTCATCTTTTCATTCCAATGACCAAACTAAAAGGTGCAAAAGATGGAGACAAAGTGATTGCAAAGATCGCAGACTGGCCTGAACGATCAAAGAATCCGTTTGGTGCGGTAGTACAAGTTCTTGGTCGACCAGGAGATAATAATGTAGAAATGCAATCCATTTTAGCGGAATATGATTTTCCACTTCAATTCCCTGATCATGTAGAAGCTGAAGCTTCAAAAATCCCGCATTCAATTTCAGAAGATGAGATCAAAATTCGTAAAGACTTTAGAAAGGTTCCTACGTTTACAATCGATCCGTTAGATGCAAAGGATTTTGATGATGCATTATCTATTCAGAAACTGAAAAACGGGAATTGGGAAGTTGGTGTACATATCGCGGATGTTTCTCATTATGTAACTCAAAATTCTATCATAGATAAAGAAGCATACAGTAGGGCAACTTCCATTTATTTGGTCGACAGAGTGATTCCTATGCTTCCTGAAGTACTTTCGAATGGAGTATGTTCATTGCGTCCGAATGAGGAAAAATTGTGTTTTTCGGCCGTTTTTGAGATGAACGAAGAAGCCGAAGTTCTGAAGCAATGGTTCGGAAAAACTGTTATTGAATCAGATCGTAGATTTACCTATGAAGAAGCTCAGGAAATTATAGAAAACAGAACCGGTGAGTTTGCTGATGAAGTATTGATATTGAATAATTTAGCTGTTAAACTTCGAGATGAAAGATATACAAATGGTTCCATCAATTTCAGATCTCAGGATGTACGATTCAATTTGGATGAGGATGGAAAACCTTTAAGTGTTTATATCAAAGAGCAAAAAGAATCAAATAGATTGATCGAGGATTTCATGCTTCTGGCAAACCGAAAAGTTGCTGAGTACATTGGAAAGAAAAATCACAAAGAACAAGTGAAGACTTTTATTTACAGGATTCATGATGAGCCAAATCCTGAAAAGCTGAATACTTTTCTGGAATTTGTGAATAAGTTGGGTTATCCTATGAAGATCAATACCCGAAAAAGTCTGGCCNAATCTTTCAATAATCTGTTCAAACAGATCAGTGGTAAAGGTGAAGAGAATATGATCGAGACCATTGCGGTTCGTACTATGGCGAAAGCTGAATATTCAACGCAGAATATTGGTCATTACGGATTGGCATTTACGCATTATTCACATTTTACTTCACCAATCCGTAGATATCCTGATTTAATTACGCACCGCATTTTACAATGGTATCTGGAAGGCAAACCAAGTGTAATGCTACAAGAATATGAGGAGACTTGCTTACATTCTTCAGAAATGGAAAGACGTGCCGAACGCGCTGAACGTGAATCCATAAAGTATAAGCAAGCAGAGTTCATGTTGGATCAGGTAGGTAAACAATTCTATGGATTGATTTCCGGTGTAAGCAAATGGGGATTATATGTTGAGATCGAAGAGAATAAGTGCGAAGGCATGGTCCGACTCAAAGATATGCGAGATGATTTCTATTATTTAGATGATGATAATTACCAGGTTATTGGACAGCATTACGGAGAGAAATATAAGCTCGGAGACCGGGTACGCATTCTGGTTAAAAAGATCGACCTTTCGAAGAAGCAGATGGATTTTGAGCTAGTTAGCTAGATATAAATTATAAGATATAAGAGATGAGATAGTTTATAAAATGAAAACTCTTAAGTATTTAACAAAGCGGAAGAAATTTGAGAATAACTGGATGTTTAAATCATTGGAAAGCCTTGAAAAGGACAATTGGGGTGCAATTCCAACAGATGAAAGCTATTTAGTAACTACTTGTTATTCATTAAGAAAATCTCCTCTGAATAAACTTAATGTTGAAAACCTCCGTATGTTAATTGGACAGAATATTGGTTTAAAATACTTAATCCCAATTGCACTGGATATTCTTGAACAAAACGTAATGGCTGAGGGCGATTTTTATGAAGGAGATCTTCTTAAAAGTGTGCTCACAAGTAATCCTGAGTATTGGAAAATTGAGATAGAAGATTATGACAAATTGCTTAAAATTATTGCAAATGATATAAAATTGATAAATCAAGAAGCATCACAATACTCAACTGGAAGAGAAATTCTTAAAGCGTATAAGAAATTTCAAAAGCTTTAGTCTATAATCTAATATTTATCTTCTATTATCTTATAGTTCATATCTCATAACTTATATCTTATAAAATCCGTGATCATCCGCTAAATCCGTGTTATCTGCGTTCTATAGGAACACGGATAACGCAGATTAAACTGATCTTCACAGATCTATATTCTATTTTCTAATATCTATTGTCTTGTATTTAACCACAAAGTGCTCAAAGAATATCACCAAGTTCACGAAGAAAACATTGTGCTCTTTGAGTTAATCTTAGTGTATTCTAAGATAAAAGCAAATTATTATCGAACTAATTTTACATAAAGTTCATCTCGTTTAACTACAGCAAACATACGATACACTAATTTACAAGCTATATTATTTATTATTACTTGGTGAGGCTTGCCTTGATCAGCTTTTCGTTTGTAATATGCCTTAAGTTCAGGATCTGTTCTGACAGCTGTATTTGCACCATTAAACAAAAGCGTCTTAATTGTTTTATTTCGCAGTTTATTTGTCTTAGTCTTTCCTTTTATGCTAGAACCAGAGCTGTATTCAAAAGGGGCTATACCCGCATAGCAAGTGTATTTTCGGGGATTGTCAAATGAACTAAAGTTATTAGTGCTAACCAACATGTATGCGGCTATGATCAATCCTATTCCTGTTACTGAACGGACTTTGTTAAAACTTTTATACAAGCTATCATCTTGGTCAATAAGTCTAATGATTTTCTTTTCAATAAGCTTAATCTTTGCAATCAGTTCTTCAACAGTACTTCTTATATCGTCAATAATATAAGAGTTATCAATGACTATATCAGTTGTACGGTGAGACTTTAGACTGTTTTTGTATTGTCGAAGGATATTAACTTGCTGGCTCCTGTAAGTCAGCAAATTTTTAATCTTGAGTAAAACTTCACTTTTTAACTCATAGGCATTTAGTTTGTGTTGATGTGTAATCGCATAAAGAGCTATGCGCTGAGCATCTAACTTGTCTGTTTTGCCTCTGGATAAACCTTGTGAACGCTTTATTTCAAGTGCAGGAACCATACTGTAAGTAAATGCTGATGAACTCAACTGATGACACAATAAATAACCATAATTGCCAGTATGTTCAAAACAAAACCATAAAGGATTAGGATATAGGTTACACTTCTTTATCATTTTCTGAATTCCAGCTACTGTATTCTCAACCTGAAACTCACTTAAAAAACCCTCCTCAGGATTTAAGCATATTGCTACATCCAAGGTGTCTTTTGAAATGTCGATGCCAATGAAGATTGTTTTCATATCTTTGTTATTAAGGTTATTAAATGCTGATGAACCTAGAGGGGTGCAGCTAAAACCTATAATAAGCCTGGTGCTTAAAATTCTAAATGGCTCAAAACCCTTGAGAAGATAAAGGTCTATTACACAAAATAGATAATATCTAAGTCTTAGTTTAGTTCACCTTTTCTTCTCTGGTTCTTCAGTAATTTAATTTAAAGATAGAACTCATTAATAATTTAGCTAATCTATAGGTTCTTAGTGGTAAAGAGGAAAGTCTAATATCTAACTTCTATTATCTATTTTCTTTTCGTAAGATATGTAATAAGCCATCCTAAAACCGGACTGACCATCATACAAGCGAAGAAACTCCCTTCCACACCGATTTTGCTCTTTTTTCCTAAATTCTCGGATACGATCATCGAGCCGGTATACCAAAGAATGAAGATTATGATGAAAATATACTCGTTCATAAGTACACTTTTTTGTTAATAATAGAATAAGATGAGGAATACAACAGGTATGATTATACCTAAAATTGTTAACCATGCACCTCTACCGGTAATGCCTTGTTTTCCTCTTACGATGAACAATCCACTGATCGCAAGAATGATCAAAGCACCACAGAATATGTCAGAAATCCAGGTCCAGATACGATGCGGATTATAGTGTAAGTAGTTCATTGGCTTTAAGATAGGTCTTGCCCTGGTTTGCTCCAGATAAGCCTCACCACTAAGCATATCAATACTTAAATTTCCATCTTTAATGAACACTTTCAACTCATCTTCACCCGGAAAATAATGGTTAAGATATCTTCCCTCGATATCATAATCTGTTAATATCTGTTTAATACTTTGCTTATTGATCTCCTGAGGGATATCAACAGTGAATTCATAAGCTGTGATCTTATAATTCGGATTCCAGTCTTTAATGTGATTGATTGCAATTCCGGAAAGACTGTAGATGATCGTCATCGCTGCGAAAATATAACCAAAGTCACGGTGAATCGCACGATTCCATTTTCTCCATTTAAATGCCATACTTCTATATTGAAAGAAAGTCATCCTTGGCTAAGAATGACTTTCAGTATTATAAATTTCTTTTGCTTATTCTGCTGTTTCGGTTTCTACAGCTTTAACTTTCTCACAGATGATAGTATAAAACACTAATCTATCAGTTTCGCTTTCAGCGATTTGTTTTCTTAAGTTATTAATATCTTCCATACCTTCTTTAGTTCCCGGATCACCTTCTTCGGCACTACATCCTTCTTCAGCTTGTTCATTCTCACCATTATGATTATGACTATCATTTTCTCCGTGAGTATGTTCACCTTCACCTAAGTGAGTATGAGTTTTTTCCTCAGCAGCTTCAGCAATTAATTCAGCTTCCCACTCTTTTAAATAAGCTTCATCAATAACTAATTTCTCGATCGTACCAGTTATGCTTACTTTATGACCTACAAGATCAGAATTAAAAGCGGCCATATTTTCACCAGGTACTACTTTGATCGTTTCTTCTGTTTCTTGATTGATCAAAAACATTTTTTTACCGCCATGCTTACATATATGATTTACAACTGCTGTAACTTCAATTTTATCTGCAGCATACTGATCAGTATTTGAGATCAGATCAGCGATCTCTACTTTTACTACTTCTTTTTCTGTTTCTTTAGTTACACTTGTATTACATGCTACCATAGCAAATACAATAACTAACAACACTAATGATTTTTTTAACATGATTTTTTAATTAGGTTTAGATGTTAATATTTACTGATCAATTGTTTTTCCTGGAATTACTCGGTGGGTCGCTTTAAAAATATATCCCTGATCTTTTCGAACCCAAAGTTTTGTCATATCACCTTTCTTTACCTGATATTGGATCGTATCATAGCGCAGATACTCTTCTCCATGCATACCGGTAAACGTTAATAGATAATAGAACTTACCACTTGGATCTATACGGAATTTGAATGTTTTATTATTATCATTTTCGAAAGACATATGAAGTACTCCATGATCTACAAACTCACAGGTTCCCGGAGTATTCTTTTTAATGCTCACTTCTTCAATGTATTTACCTCTTTCGAAATGAATTTGACCATTTGTTACAGCAGCACTTGCTTGTGGAATTTCTCTTCGTAAAACTATTTTCTCAGAAGTATAGAACTGAACTTTATTGATGCTCAGATTATAATTATCCATACGAGTTTTTAAGGTCTCATTAAAATAGATCTTATTGGAACATCCGCTTAAAACGAACAGAATCACGGTACTGAAAAGAATGGCATATTTCTTCATAATCACTATGAAATTACTACAATTTATTTAATCAAATTAAGTTTTTTAGAAATATCAAGCATTCGATCGATCGGTAGCAATGATTTTTCGATTACATCATCACTTAAATTGATTTCCGGTGTTTCATTTTTTAAGCAAGCATATAATTTCTCCAATGTATTCAATTTCATGTACGGACAATCGTTACATGAACATGTTTCATCAGTTGGGACAATTATAAACTCTTTTTCTGGCGAATCTTTTTGCATTTGATGTAAAATTCCGCTTTCAGTAGCTACGATATACTTCTTCGTATCGTCTGATTTGGTAAAATTCAACATTGCATTTGTAGAACCAACAAAATCTGCAAGCTCTAAAACCTGACCTTTACATTCCGGATGTGCAACTAATTTAGCATCAGGATGTTGTATCTTAAGATTAATGATCGCTTCTGTTGATAAAATATCATGAACTTCGCATGTACCATTCCAAAGCACCATATCTCTACCTGAAATAGTATTGATATATCCACCTAAATTCTTATCTGGTGCAAAAATGATCTTTTGATCTTGTGGGAATGAATTAACGATCTCCTTCGCATTACCGGAAGTACAAACAACATCAGTCATGGTTTTAATTGCTGCAGTACAATTAATATATGAGATCACAATATGATCCGGATATTTAGCTTTGAATTTTGCGAATTCATCGGCCGGACAAGAATCTGCCAATGAACATCCGGCTTCAAGATCCGGAAGTACAACTTTACTTTTCGGATTTAATATCTTTGCGGTTTCTGCCATGAAATGAACGCCGGCAAAAACGATGATCTTTGCATCCGAATCTTTCGCTTTCTGAGCAAGTCCCAAACTATCTCCAACATAATCGGCCAGATCCTGGATCTCCGGTACCTGATAGTAGTGCGCTAGTATGATTGCATCTTTCTCTCTGCGTAGCCTGTTAATTTCTTCAATGAGCTCCTGTTTCGATGCAAATGTAGTTTTTTCCTCCAATTCCATTTTTTCAGCTTCTTATCTTCTTAATATTATTATAATATTTATTTAAATTTTTCTTTAATGATATATATATGCTGTTAATAACTGTAAAAGTTTTTTAGTGATAATTTGACTTTCCTAGTTTTACAGTTTAATTAACAATTCGATTTTGTTTTTTATTTTATATTCTATTGATTTTAAAATATTTCTGATCTTATTAACATATTCCTAAGCATTAAAAATGTTAATAAGTTAGTATCTGTTAATAGCGAAATCAATGTTAATTAACACCCAATAAAAATTCACAAAATCAACATCTGATTTTTTCAGACCGAAAGCTATCAACAATTTGTTAATATGTCTCAAAATTCTCAGATTTCGTTAACAAAGTTACACAGATATAAACAGAAAATTGTTAAAAAAATTAAGATTTTGATTTATAGCATTCTATGATTTCTGATGCAATTTTACAAAAAAATAAATGCTTAATTATTAGGCTTATAAAATCAGCGGGAAATTATTTTAATACCTTTGTAAAAAAATGTTATTAACAATGTGGAATAAGGAAGATATTATACCCATCGCATGTGATCATGGTGGTTTTGAAATGAAGGAATTCATTCGTGAAAATTTAGAGAAAGAAGGATATAAAATTAAGGATATGGGTACTTATTCAACAGAAAGTGTTGATTATCCGGATTTTATACATCCAATATCAAAAGCTATCAATAATGCTGAATATAAACAAGGTATTATATTATGTGGTAGTGGGAATGGTGCACAAATGACAGCCAATAAATATCCGAATGTTAGAGCGGGTTTATGCTGGACCAATGAACAAGCGATGTTAACACGTCAGCATAATAATGCAAACATTTTAGCATTACCTGGTAGATTTGTTAATAACGAACTAGCCCTTGAAATGGTTCATACCTATTTGAACACAGCATTTGAAGGTGGAAGACATCAAACAAGAGTAGAAAAAATCAATAAGATCTAAGTTGGAACCTCAACAGAAGTTTAATAAGAATGCAGAAAAGGTGGCTTTCGATCTCCAACATCGGAAGACCATCAATTTCAACATATCTAAATATGATGATGCTGTAGCTCATGGAAAACTTCAATATCAGGATCTTGAAAAAGCCAGACAACGTGCGGCTCACCTAAAATATAAAGTGCTAAATGATCTTGATAAATACCTTATTCAGTTTGAGGATAATTTTCAAAAACGCGGCGGAAAAGTGATCTGGGCACAAGATGTTAAAGAAGCTCAAAAAGAGATCCTGAAGATCATTAAAGATCAAAATGCTACGCGTGTGGTCAAATCTAAATCAATGACCACGGAAGAGATCAATCTAAATGCTGTTCTTGAAAAGAATAAGATCAAAGTTCTGGAAACGGATCTTGGTGAATATATTGTACAATTAGCAGGAGAGAAACCTTATCATATTGTTACTCCTGCAATGCATAAATCCAAAGAGGATGTTGCAGAATTGTTTGCTGATAAGTTAGGTACTTCTAAAGACCTTACTGCGGAGCAAATGACCAATGCAGTTCGTGAAGAGTTACGTAAAGATTTTCTGGAAGCAGAAATTGGCATTACTGGAGCTAATTTCCTGATTGCCGATACAGGATCGATCGCTGTTACCGAAAATGAAGGTAATGCTATCATGTCGATGTCATTTCCAAAAACTCATATTGCCGTTGTTGGAATTGAAAAGCTGATCCCTGAAATGGAAAATCTGGATATTTTCTGGCCTTTACTTGCAAGTTATGGTACTGGTCAGCATATCAGTGTTTATAATTCAATTTTGAGCGGACCAAAACAATCAGGAGAACTCGACGGACCTGAAAATATGTTCGTTGTACTTATTGATAATGGCAGATCCGACTTATTATCTTATGAACGTCAGCGTATTGCACTTTCATGTATTCGTTGTGGAGCATGTTTAAATGCGTGTCCGGTTTATAAGAATATTGGCGGACATGCTTATGAAACTACCTATAGTGGACCAATTGGCGCAGTTACCAATCCGATCATGCTTGGAATGGAATATAAACATCAGAGTTTTGCTTCTACATTATGTGGGAAATGTACTGAAGTTTGTCCGGTGAAAATTCCTTTACATGAGCTTCTGAAAGTGAATAGAAATCTAGCGGTAATTTCTAATGCAGATCGTTCTGATAAGAATCAGATGTATGTTTGGAAAAAAGCCATGATGAGTAGAAAACGCATGGATATGGCCAGCGCCGGAACCAAAAATATGCTTATCAAACATTTCTTCAAGAAAAAATGGGGAAATAAACGCGTCTTACCTACAATTGCTAATAAGTCCTTTAGCCAGCAGTGGAAAGAGAAAAATGAGCGATAAAATATAAGCGATGAGATTTGAGATGATGTAATACACATTTTATAACTCATAGCTCATATCAACCAGTAATTAGATTGCTTCGCAATCGTAATTTGTTATAATTATTAAATTACGAACACGAAGTGTTCAAATTACTACTTATTTACAAATGATATTTTGTGTTAAAGATTAGAAATTAGTTAATTAATTATCTTATCTCTTATAACTCATAGCTTATATCAAAAAAAAAGGCCATCCCTCACGAGACAGCCTTCATTTAAATATTTTACAATTTGCTTAGTCTAACAACTCAGCCATTTTATCTCTTAAACTTTGACCTTTTAAGTTTTTAGCGATGATCTTACCGTTTGGATCTAATAAGATGCTGTGAGGAATTGAGTTAACACCGTACATTTTAGCAACGTCATTATTCCAGTATTTAAGATCTGAAACCTGATGCCATGCTAATTTATCATCTTCGATAGCTTGTAACCATTTGTCTTTATCTCTATCTAAAGAAATACCAATAACATCAAATCCTTTGTCTTTGTAGTCGTTATAAACTGCAACTACATTTGGGTTTTCAGCACGACATGGTCCACACCAAGCTGCCCAGAAATCGATTAAGATATAATTTTCACCATTTACGATAGAAGACATTGTGAATGGTTCACCATTTACATCATTTTGAGTGAAATCGATAAATTGTTTACCAATTGCAACAGTTTGAAGAACAGCAACTCTATCTTTAAGTTTGATCACATCTGGTGAATCGTAAATAGATTCATCATAATTATTAATGATGTTTTCCATTTGCTCTAACTCGAAATTATAATTGTTAGAATATGCGATATAAGCAGCAACATAACTCTTAGGTGATTTTAAAACATAATCATAAATGAAATCCGTTTTAGAATTATAAACTTCATCCATTTGTTTTTCGATCTCTTTAAGTTTTTCTTCATCTTTAGCTTTTCTAGCTGCACGATACTCATCATAAATGGCATTTAATTTATCATCATAAACCTTAGAATCCAATTTAAAATGATCATATTCTGATTGAGATTCAGAACCTTCGATAATAATATCAGCTAACTCGGTAATATTACCACTGATCTCGATCTTATCACCACCATCAGCAAAAACTACGATTCTGCTTCTTGTATCTTTTAAATTAATGTAGAATGATTGAGGAGTTTCAGTTTCAGCTTTAAGGATCATTGCAGTTCCGTCAACTGTTACTGAATCGTATTGTACCCAGTCTCCATTTTTATATTGACTTAGATAGAACATTGAACCTTCTTCAGCTTCAACATTGAAAGCAATCGAAAATTCGTTCGTTTCTGTGTTCGTATTACAAGCTGTTAATAAAACCGCAAGAACGATAGTATACATTAATTTTTTCATAATTATAAGTGTTGATATAGTCGTTTCTAAATGTTTTGCTAGATGCAAAGCTAACAAAAGATGCTAATCTTCAAAGAGTAAAGCTATTTTTTTTGGCGGTAAAATAGATATTGACTGAGAATTACTAGACCAATGGTGAAGATTGAACTCATCAACGCGCGGCCTAAAGCATCTAAAATTTCACTCATTCTGAATGAATCAAGTAAAAACAGACAAATATGATGTATCGTAATTAAAAAACTTGAATACATAAAAAACCATGCAAATCCAAAGTCACGAATACCAATCTTTTGTCCCTGACTCAAATCTATTTTGGGTGATAATCTTCTGATCATACCAGGTCTTAAATATGCAACTAATAAGGATGCAGCAATATTGAGTCCGATCGTATGTGAGAAATAATCGATACTCAATCCGAGCATAAATGCTGAAACCAATAATAGCCATTTAGGAGTTTCAAGAGGTAGTAATAAAATGAACAGAATATATAAGTAAGGATTAAGATGACCAAAAAAAGCAATATTATTCAGGACGTAGATCTGGAGTAATACCAGGAAAACGAATTTGAATAATTGTATGTAGATCTGCTTGCTCATCCTTAATTATTTTCTTCTTCTAGTTCAATGATTTCCTCCTTCTTCAGGTTTTCAATGATATATACATAGAAAATACCATTAAAATCTGTGGAGTATTTGATCTTAGCACTGTTCAAACTTTGTCCACTATTGTTTAAATATTCGGTAACCGTCCCAATTTGAATTCCTTGAGGAAAGATGAATGAATTTCCACTACTTACAATTGTATCTCCAGCTTCCAATTGCAAATGAGCCGGGATATCTTCAAGAGTTCCGAAGCGATAATCGATCTCGTTCCACACTGCATTCACCAGCTGATTATTCTTCTTGATTCGGGCACTGATCTTTGCATCTTTATGAAGCAACAACATCACAGAGCTATAGTTTTTGGATACACTGATCACTGTCCCTACTATTCCATCTCCGGAAATTACACCCATATCTTTTTTGATCCCATGTTTACTTCCGCGGTTCAGCATCATATAATTATTACGCTTATGAGTTGAAATTGAAATTACTTTGGCACCAATATATCTGTATAATGAATCAACATATTGAAATCCAGTATCTGAGATCAAAACTGATTCAGAACTGTTTTGTAAAAGTGCAGTATTTTCTCTGAGGAGTTGTTCGTTTGCTCTATTTAATGAGAAATAGTTCCCGATATTGGTAGCAGTATTATTAATACCACCGGTAAACTCACTGGTTGCATTGATGATCACAGAACCCTGATAGTTCTTTGAATTAGTCATCAATATAAAAGCTATCAATTCCAGAGCAACAAATAGAAAAAAGAAATTGTGCTTCCACAGAAATGCTAGCAAATACCTCATAGCAAAGGATCTTACTTAATAAGGAATGTAAACTTATCGAAGTTTTTAAGTGCGATACCGGTACCACGTGCAACAGCTCTCAATGGATCTTCAGCAACGTGAACTGGTAATTTGGTTTTAAGATGGATTCGTTTATCTAAACCTCTTAGCATTGAACCACCACCTGCAAGATAGATACCTGTTCTATAGATATCAGCTGATAATTCCGGAGGAGTCATTTCCAATGCATTCAATACAGCAGCTTCGATCTTAGAGATAGATTTATCAAGTGCTTTCGCGATCTCAGTATAATTTACTTTGATCTCTTTTGGAATACCTGTTAACATATCTCTACCATGAACTGCATAATCATCCGGTGGATTTTCGATATCAGCCATGGCTGCACCAACTTCAATTTTGATACGTTCAGCTGTACGCTCACCAATGTTGATATTATGTTGCTTACGCATATATTCTTCAATATCAGCATTGAAATCATCACCTGCAATACGGATAGACTTATTATTTACGATACCGCCCAATGCGATAACTGCAATTTCTGAAGTACCACCACCTATATCAATAACCATATTTCCTGTAGGTTCCAAAACATCGATACCAATACCGATGGCTGCTGCCATAGGTTCGTGAATTAACTTCACATCTTTGGCTCCCGCTTGCTCAGCTGAATCCTTTACTGCACGTTCTTCAACTTCTGTAATACCTGAAGGAATACAAATAACCATTTTTAGTGCTGGTGGAAATAATGATTTATTCGTTCCGATCATTTTGATGAATTCGCGGATCATATATTCTGCAGACTGGAAATCTGCGATCACTCCATCACGTAACGGACGAATGGTCTTGATGTTCTCATGAGTCTTTCCATGCATCATCATTGCCTTTTTACCGACAGCTATGATTTTCCCCGTATTACGCTCGAGCGCAACGATGGAAGGTTCATCAACAACCACCTTATCATTAAAGATGATAATGGTATTCGCGGTGCCAAGATCAATGGCAATTTCTTTGTTTAGAAAGGAAAAAAGACCCATAGGATTGAATTTATATTGTGGTTAATGCTTAATGTTTAAAATGTCTGATGCCGGTAAAGGCCATCGAAATATTGTTTTCATCACAGAAATCGATGGTGTCTTTATCTCTGATCGATCCACCAGGTTGGATCACTGATGTGATTCCTGCATTGTGAGCGATCTCAATTGAATCGGCAAATGGGAAGAAGGCATCTGATGCCATTACTGCTCCATTTAGATCGAAGCCAAATTGTTCGGCTTTCAAGATCGCTTGTTTCAATGCATCCACTCTGGATGTCTGACCAACACCACTTGCCATCATCTGATTATCTTTTACCAATACGATCGCATTTGATTTTGTATGCTTTACAACTTTATTGGCAAATAGTAAATCTTTGATTTCCTGCTCAGTAGGCGCTTTCTTTGTTACTACGTTCAAATCTTCAGCCACCTCAACTTTAAGGTCTTTGTCTTGTACAAGAACCCCATTTAAGATTGATCTGAATTGATTCGTTGGAAAATTAAACGCTTTCTTTTCCAAAATTATTCTATTTTTCTTTGATTTCAGTAATTCAAGACCACTTTTTTCATAAGATGGCGCAAGGATGATCTCACAGAATAGTTTGTTCACTTCTTCAGCAGTTTCTGCATCCACTTCTCGGTTGCAGATCAAAACTCCACCGAATGCAGAAATTGGATCTCCTGCCAATGCATCTTTCCATGCTTCCAATAAAGTTGGACGACTGGCGATACCACATGCATTATTGTGTTTTAAGATCGCAAAAGTTGGCTCTTCGAAATCCTGGATCAGATTAACAGCGGCATCCAGATCGATCAGGTTATTATAAGAAATGGCTTTACCATGATGCTGTGTAAATACCTCATCTAATTTTCCATAATATAAACCTTCCTGATGTGGATTCTCACCATAACGTAAAGTATTAGATTCGGTTATGCTTTGTTTGAAAACCTTTTCATTATTAGTATTGAAATAATTGAAAATAGCTGAATCATAATGCGAAGAAACATTGAATGCCTGCATTGCGAATCGCTTGCGATCTTCAATTGTTGTTTCACCTTTTTGCTCTGATAATAATGTTTTCAGATCTCCATAAAGATTTGAAGATGCAACGATAAGTACATCTTTAAAGTTCTTTGCTGCAGCGCGGATCAATGAAATACCTCCGATATCGATCTTTTCAATGATCTCTTGTTCGGTACCGCCACCAGCTACAGTTTCTTCAAATGGATATAGATCCACAATCACTAAATCAAATTCAGGAATTTCATATTCGGCAAGCTGTGCCTGATCTTCAGCAAGCTCTCTGCGCGCAAGAATTCCACCAAAAACCTTAGGATGTAAAGTCTTTACTCGACCACCTAAAATTGAAGGATAACTGGTTAATGATTCTACAGTTTTTGCTTCAACACCTTGATCCTTGATGAAGTTGTATGTTCCACCGGTAGAATAAATTTCAATACCAAGATCATTCAATTGTTTAACGATCTCATCCAATCCGTCTTTATAAAACACTGAAACCAGTGCGTTCTTAATCTTTTTCAATGATTTAGCGATTTAAAATTAATTTGCAATTTTATTAAAAATCGATGCAAGAAGCAATTAATTATGCTGCTTTTTTATACTTCCTGAAAAACTTTTATTGATCTGTCCTATACAGTTGATTATTAATATACTACGTTCTCAATACAAAATGTTGTAAAATCCTCTTTGTTTTGGCGAAGTTTTCAATGCATTTATCGTATTTTTATACAGTCTTAACGATAAGAACTCAATAGAGTTTCGCTGAACACAAATTAAGTAGCACTTTTTATACTATCTTTGACTAATCAAGCCCTTCAGCACCAAAAAACTTAGGAGAATCAGACTATGATCATCATTCGTTTAATAAATGAAAGCTTTTTATTTGCCCTTCAATCTATCAGGGTCAATAAAGTCAGAACCCTTCTATCACTTTTGGGAATTACCATTGGTATTTTTTCAGTGATCTCTGTATTTACCGTTTTCGATTCTATGGAGCGTTCAATTAAGAGTTCTATTGATGAATTAGGCGACAATGTATTATTCGTTCAGAAATGGCCATGGGCCATGGGCGGCGATTATCCTTGGTGGAAATACTGGCAAAGACCTGAACCAAAACTTGCTGAACTTGCTGAAATACAAAGAAAAAGCAATACGATTGAATCTGCTTCATTTATGATTGCAGTTAACAGAACCGTTAAATATTTGAATAACAGCATCGAAAATGCTGTGGTTGTTGCGGCTTCTCATGATTATGATAAAACGATGACCGTAAAAGTCGAAGAAGGTAGGTATTTCACTGCCATTGAATCTGCAAGCGGTAAAAATGTTGTGATCATTGGAGCTGAGATCTCAGAAGTACTGTTTAATGGATTGGATCCAATAGGAAGAAAGATCAAAATCTTTGGAAGGAATGTCGAAGTTATCGGGGTTCGTGAAAAAGAAGGCGAAGATCTCTTTGGAAATACTTCAGATGATCAATTACTTATTCCAATCAATTTTGCAAGAAGCTTGGTAGATATAAGAAACACATCCCCAAGTATCATTGTTAGGGCAAGACCAAATATCACGAATGATGAAATGCGTGATGAACTTACCGGAATTCTCCGTGCTAGTCACCGATTAAAACCTAGTGAAGATGATGATTTCGCGATCAATGAAACCGACATCATTACCAAAGGATTTGAAGACCTTTTCAGAATTGTTGGAATGGTAGGTTGGGTGATCGGGGGATTTTCGCTGCTTGTTGGCGGATTCGGTATTGCAAACATCATGTTCGTTTCTGTTAAGGAGCGTACGAATCAGATCGGGATTCAAAAATCTTTAGGAGCTAAAAATTATTTCATATTATTCCAATTCTTATTTGAAGCTGTTTTCCTTTCTCTTTTTGGAGGGATCGTTGGACTACTCATCATCCTGCTACTTGTAGTTCTGGTGAATTCACAAGGTATGGCACTTGAACTGGTGCTTACCAATGGGAATATCATTCTGGGTATGGGTGTTTCAATTTTCATTGGATTGATTTCCGGAATTATTCCGGCAAGAAATGCTTCCCGCTTAAACCCTGTTGAAGCGATGCGATCAACTTTCTAGGTCCTCTCGTTACAGGTTTTATTTTAGGATTATTTATGAGAATATCGGGCTCGGATGTTCTCCAAGTTATTTATCTTTACTAAAGAAGAAAAACGCATGGAAAAACGCTGGGTGTTAAAAGAACAAGGAGAAATTGGAGCCGTAGAGAGCTTGGCACTAGCGTTAAACGTGAATAACGAGCTCGCAAACCTTCTCGTACAAAGAGGGATCAACAGCTTCGAGGAAGCTAAGAATTTCTTCCGTCCTCAATTGCAAGACTTACACGATCCTTTTCTGATGAAGGATATGGACCTGGCGGTAGAACGTATTGAGCAGGCCATTGAGAATAATGAAAAGATCCTTATTTACGGTGACTATGATGTAGATGGTACTACCGCAGTTAGCTTAGTTTATACGTACCTGAATTCATTTTATTCAAATATAGATTTCTATATACCGGATCGTTATGCTGAAGGATATGGGATCTCTTACCAGGCGATAGATTTTGCTACCGAGAACGAGTTTAAGCTCATCATTGCTCTTGATTGTGGAATTAAAGCCGTAGAAAAGATCGATTATGCCAAAGAAAAAGGAGTTGATTTCATTATTGGAGATCATCACAGACCTGGCGATGAAATTCCAAAAGCTATTGCAGTTCTGGATCCTAAACGTGAAGATTGTGAATATCCTTATAAAGAATTATCGGGTTGTGGGGTAGGCTTCAAACTTGTTCAAGCTTATGAACTGAAGCATAAACATCAGTCTGTTGATATTCTTGATTTTCTGGATCTCGTTGCAGTAAGTATTGCTTCTGATATTGTACCTGTAACAGGTGAAAACAGAACATTATCTTATTATGGATTAAAACAGATCAATAAAAATCCAAGACCCGGAATCGAAGCAATTCTTAAGTATAGCAACATCAAAAGACTTCCAGAAGCAAAAGATGAACGCATTTTAAGCCGTGAATTAAGTATCTCGGATCTTGTATTTCTGGTAGGACCACGAATTAATGCTGCGGGTAGAATAGAAAGTGCTAAGAACTCTGTAAAACTGTTAATTTCCGACAATAATAATTATGCTACCCAATTAGCAGAACAGATAAACACTCTTAATACTGAACGCAGAAACCTTGATGCTCAGGCAACTCAAGAAGCGATCAACCTTATTAAGAATGATGAGAAACTAAGAAATAGCAAAGCCACTGTAGTTTATCATCCGGAGTGGCATAAAGGGGTGATCGGAATCGTTGCATCAAGACTTACGGAAAACTTTTATCGTCCAACGATTGTATTTACGAAGTCCAATGGATTATTAACAGGCTCTGCACGTTCAGTAAAGGATTTTGATATTTATGATGCCGTAGATTCTTGCCATGATCTATTAGAACACTTCGGTGGACATAAGTATGCTGCGGGCTTATCTATAAAACCTGAGCATTTGGAAGAATTCACGCGTAGATTTGAAGAATATGTTTGTGAGAATATAACAGAGAAAATGTTAGTTCCTGAGGTGGAGATCGACAGCGAGTTGAATCTGAATCAGATAAATGCAAAATTCTTCAGAATTCTAAAGCAGTTTGCTCCATTCGGACCAGGCAATATGTCGCCTGTTTTCAAAGCTAAGAATGTGATCGATACAGGTTTTGCAAGGATCGTAGGTTTAAATCACCTTAAGCTAAACTTAATTCATCCAAGTATTTCAGGATTACCATTCTCGGCAATTGCTTTTCAACAAGGTGACCACATAGAATATATCCGCAAAGGATTACCTTTTGATACTTGTTATCAGGTGGAGGAAAATGAATGGAATGGAAAAGTGAATTTGCAGTTGAATATTAAGGATATTAAAACTCAGGAAGTTTAGAATTCCAGAAATCCCCTTAAGATCAGAAATACTCCAAATAATACGAGGCCAATTCCGGCAACGTGATTGATTCTCTGCATGATCTTCTGTGTAAGTAGTCTTTTGATCTTATAGGAAGCAAAGCATTTCAAGATATCAGTAATTAAAACCGTTAGAAGTGCCGATCCGAATATGATGATCAATGAGTTTACTTTTGCATCATATTCAACAGTAAATGAAACAACTACACCTACCCAAAAGATCCAAACGAATGGATTTGCAATATTGAGGAAAAAGCCTTTCAGTAAATAGGTGATCGGTCCCGGCTTCTTTTGTTTTAAACCATTTTCGGTTTTGGCATCCGGAGCTTTACGAGTATAAGTAACAATACCAAAAACAATAAGGATCGTTCCGCTAATGATAGCAAATGCTAAATTATTTTCGGGTTTATTGATCACTTGTATTGCACCGAGAAAACATAATCCTACTAGCGCAAGATCACTTAAAAAAACACCAATAGCCAGAATAACTCCCGAACCTAAGCCTCTATGTATGGTAGTTTGAAGTAATGCAAATAATGCAGGTCCGAACCCAAAGAAAATGGCTAAAGTTAATCCTAGAATAATTCCGTCTAAAAGTGGTCCCATGTATTATTTTTTAATCTGTTCAAGGTAATTTTCCCATTTAGTGAGATTGTCTTTCTTCAACACTCTAGGGAATTTATTGGCACCACCACTTTTACCCATCTTCTCCATATAATCGTAGAATACCTGTATAGGAAGGATCTCTACAAAAACCTCTTTAATAGCTTCAAGGCGCTCTACTCTATAGTCGTCGTTTAGAACACTCAAATACCCATCAATTTTCTCACGAGCAACAGCAGGATCAATATCATCATTGGTTCCTAAATACCATTTATGAGCGAACATCGTTTCATATCGGATTCCAGTTACTGTAAACTCATTGATCTCTACCCCTAGTTCATCCTGAAGCATTTTGATCGCACGATTCATGTTTTCCTGAGAAAGGTGCTCTCCACAAATACTTAAGAAATGCTTTGTGCGACCTGTAATGGCGATCTCGTTTTTAGATTTATCAGTGATCTTAACGGTATCACCGATCATATAACGATAAGCACCTGAGCAAGTTGTTAGTAATATTGCGTATTCTTTATTTTCTTCAACATCATTAATACAAATGGTTGATGGGTTTTCCAGAATATTTCCTTCATCATCGAAATTCTCTTCAGTAAAAGGAACAAATTCATAGAAAATGCCATTGTCGAGAACCAATTGCATGCTTCGTTTTGTATAATCAACCTGATAAGCGATATAACCCTCAGATGCCAGATAGGATTCACTATAGATAACTTCTTTACCATATAGTTTTTCCAAGCTGTTGATGTAAGGGTCGATAGCTACACCACTATGAACATAGATCGATAAGTTAGGCCAGACCTCATGAATATTCTTAACCTTATAATGCTCAATGATCTTCTCTAAAATGATCTGAATCCATGCTGGAACACCTACGATAACTCCAATATCCCAATCCTTTGCTTTCAGAACGATCTCATCCAGCTTTGTTTGCCAATCTCGTTCTTTAGAGATCCTTCTTCCAGGTTTGTAGAAATGTTGAAACCAAAATGGAAGATTTCCTGCGGAAATTCCCGATAGATCTCCTTCATAATAGGTTCCGTTGAAGTGTAAATGGGTGCTACCGCCAATCATTAAAATTCCCTTTTGGTAAAATTCAATTGGGAAATCATAACGAACTGTAGAAACTAACTGACGAATACTGGCTTTACGGATCGCTCTGATCATATCCGTAGTAACAGGGATCTGCTTGCTCGAAGCTTCTGAAGTTCCTGACGTTAATGCGAAGTACTTAACTCTCCCCGGCCAGCTAACGTATGCCTCACCATTAATGGCCCGATACCACCATTTTTTAAACATGGAGTTATAGTCGAACACAGGAACTTGTTTCTTAAAAGATTCATATAATTGTTCATCCTTTAAGACTTCCGAAAACTTATAATGCTCACCAAACGCAGTGTATTGAGCCTTCTTTAATAGTTTGTTCAAAACTTTACGTTGAGCTTTAGCAGCATTAGGAGTTCCCCTAAGTTCAAGTGGAAGATGTCTAAGTTCGTACGCCTTCTTAATGATCGATCCCAGTATCGGCATGTCGTTTTTTCTAAAAATTGATGGTAAAAATAAAAAATTTTGGCATATTTGAGTCCTACTTCTCAGCTATGAAAAGACTTTATTCCACCATTCTTAGGTCATTGTTGTTGATCATTGGACTCATTATCATCAGTATGGTTACGTTTATTGTGATCATTTCTGTAAATGACTTTCAGCCTGAAGACAAAATAAAACTTGAGATTTCAAACAAATCAGAGATCAAATTAGTTGGTGATACGGTAAGTGTTCTAAGCTGGAATATGGGTTATTCCGGATTAGGTAAGGACATGGATTTCTTCTATGACGGAGGTTCTCAGGTAAGAGCTAGTCGTGAACTTAGCAGTGAATATTTAAATGAAAACTTACTTGAGCTTGAAGAGTTTTCAGACATTGATTTTCTGTTATTACAAGAAGTAGATTTTGACAGCAAGAGATCTTATGGAATTGATCAACTGATAGCAATAAGTGATAGATTGCAAGATCATGAATTTTCAAAAGCATTGAATTATAAAGTAAGTTTTGTTCCGGTTCCACCATCAAAGCCAATGGGAAAAGTTAATGCAGGCTTGGTCAATTTAAGTAAATACACGTCAAAAGAATCTGTAAGATTTGCCTATCCGAATATCGCTTCCTGGCCAGATAAATTGTTCTTGCTCGATCGTTGTTTCATGCTTAACCGATATAGTTTTAAAAATAAAGAGCTGGTAGTAATCAATACCCATAATTCGTACTACGTCAAAGAAGATTCTCTTCGAATGATTGAATTGAATATCCTTAAAAAAGTTGCTGAGGAGGAGTTTGCAAAAGGACATTTTGTGATGATTGGTGGTGACTGGAATATGAACCCTCCGGTATCAAAAGCAGATCTCCAGCTTGATGAAACTTTATTTCAAGAAGATGTGAGTCATATTCCTAACGATTTCATGGAAGATTGGAATTGGACATATGACTCCAAAATACCAACAAATAGAACATTAGATCATCCATTAGGGAAGCAGACCCGATATGCATATATCGACTATTTTGTAACCTCACCAAATATTCAAGTTATAGATATTGAATCAATTGATTTAGGGTTTGAGAATTCAGATCATAATCCGGTAAAATTTGTTTTAACATTTAATGTTGGCAAATAGAGCATATTTGTTTTATCTTGCCTCTTCTCCCCAGAATTAATAACCAAAAAGAGAACTATATGATTAAAAAGTTATTGTTATCCATATTGTTAATTTCGGGCTTATCAGCCTTTTCACAGTCAAGTAACGCTGTTGAGAACAGTTTTTCAAATCATCATGTTGGCACTTATGCTGTATATGGTGGTGTAAATAGCTTGTTTCCTGGAGGAATTCATGTTAAAGCAACAATGTTAGCTGAATACTATGTCTCAAATAATATCGCATTGCAATATACTCGATGGTTTGTTCGTGGTATGGGTTTGGGAACTATGGGCTTTAACTATTATGTAGATTTAAGAAATGAACCAACAGTAAGACCCTATTTTGGATTTTATGCAGGATGGTGGCAAAGTGATACGTTTATATTTGAGTTTCCTATAGGTGTTAGCTTTGATCTGAATTATAACATGATTCTAAGAGCCGGTGTAAAATCAACCTTACATCCTGATAGTGGTTATTCAAGCATGATGGGTGAAATAATGTTAGGATTTAGATTTTAGTCATCAATAAACAGGTCTGAAGCTATTCCATCTGCGAAAAGCTTTCCTGATTCTGTTAGAAAATACGTTTTGGAGTTTAATGTAACCCATTCTTTCTTAATGAATGGACTTATATTAAGCTCCAATTTTTTTAAATACTGCTTTCCAAATATATTCTGTATGTGTTCCAAACTACAGCCCCAACTGGTTCGTAATGAGGTCATAATATACTCATTGAATTGCTGATCTTTTGAAAGGATTTCTTTCTCAAATACTGGATCATTCTTCTCACAGCCTTGAATATATCTTGATAAACTAGAAACATTCCACTGCCTTGAGGTTCCATTGAATGAATGGGCAGATGGTCCTAATCCCAGATAATGCGCCCCTAACCAATACAAACTATTGTGCTTGGAATAATAACCGGGTTTACTGAAGTTTGAGATCTCATAATGCTCATACCCATTCTCTTTGACAGATTTTTGCAAAAACTTGAAGTGAGCAATGCTCTCCTCATCTTTCACATTCGGAAGCTTCTTTTTTCGGATCAAGGTATCAAGTGCTGTTTTTGGCTCAACAGTTAATGAGTATGCAGATAAATGAGGAATATTCAAGCTGTAAAATAATTCCAGATTTCGCTTCCATTTATCCATTGTCAAACCCGGAATTCCATAGATAAGATCAATCGTCAGATTTTCAAAACCATAATCCTGAGCTAGTTTTATTGAATTCAATGCGTCTTCACCAGAATGGATTCGATTTAGATATTTCAGATCATCATTATGGAAAGATTGTATTCCAATGCTAAATCTATTGATGGGAGAATTCTTAATTTGTTCAAGATATGTTCTGTTCAGATCATCCGGATTCGCTTCTAAAGTGATTTCTGCATCTTTACATATTTTGAAGTGTTTATGCAATTGTTCAAAGATCAAATTAAGCTCTTCTATTTCAAGCAGACTTGGTGTTCCTCCACCAAAGTAGATGGTTTTTACCTCTTCATTTCCCAAATAATCTTTACGGTTTTCTATTTCCTGTAAGATAGATTTTATAAGCGCTTCTTTATTTTTCAAAGTAGCAACGGAGAAGAAATTGCAATAATGACATTTCTGTTTACAGAATGGGATATGGATATAAATACCTGCCATAGTACAAAGCTAGTCGAAAATTAATTAATGGAACACTGATGACGCTGATTTGACTGATGTTCACGGATATCTGTAATAATCCGTTTTATCCGTGTAATCCGCGTTCTATCATAAAGATTTCTTTAATACAATTCGGAAAGTTGTTCCCTGATTTAGGGTAGATGATTTTACAAAGATCTTACCATTGTGATATTCATTGATGATTCTTTTTGCCAATGAAAGTCCTAAACCCCATCCCCTTTTCTTGCTCGTATATCCAGGATTGAAAACGGTTTTGAAATTCGCTTTCGCAATACCTTTTCCGCTATCTGTAATATCAATATTCACGAATCCTTCGCGATTACGGATCTCCACAGATATACTTCCTTCACCATTCATAGCGTCAATGGCGTTTTTGCAGATATTTTCAATTACCCAACTAAAAAGGTTAATATTTAATGGAACTAATATATTGTCATCTCTGTTGAGGTTGATATTATAGATGATCTTTTTGGAGGTTCTGCGTTTTATATAGTCTAAAGATTCATAAAGGACCTCGACTATATTAAGGTCATCAAGTACTGCCGGTGAGCCAATTTTTGAGAATCGCTCGGTGATAACTTCAAGTCTTTTCAGATCCTTTTCAATTTCCTTAACCGCCTCCTGATCAATATCCTTCATCTTTAATAACTCAACCCAGGCCAACATAGATGAGAGCGGTGTTCCCAATTGATGAGCAGTTTCTTTCGACATACCAACCCATACTTGATTTTGCTCAGATTTTCTTGCTGTACTGAACATTAGATATGCAATGAAAAAGAAGATCCCTATCACAGCAAATTGAACATAAGGAAAAAATTGGATCTGGGTAAGAAGAAGAGAATCCGTATAGAAAATATAGGCCAACCGATCATCAGGTAGTTGGATCTCAATTGGCTTATTATCGAATCGCATATTCTGGATCTTACGAGTCACAAATTCCCCATCCTGCATCTTTAAAGAATCCAGATTCCCGAAAGCATACACCTGTTGCTGACTTTGATCGGTGATAATTACGGGAACAGAAACAGAATTGGTAACAACTTCAGAAAAGAATGATTCAATAAGATCATCCAAAACATTGCGAAGCTCTGTAAAGATCAGAGATTCTTTATAGTATAATTTATGCTGATCTGTAGGCGAATAGTTAACAATAATCGGTTTATACTCTGTGAACTGATCTTTTAAATTACCACGAAGAACTTTTGGAATTGAGTCTTTAAACTCTTCAACATTCACATAATTGATTATGCGGTCGTCGGCAGTTGTTAGAATTACAGGAATGGTGGTATTCTTTCGAATGATATCTACATAAAACGTAAGATCTTTTGAACCATTATCGTTAGCAATTCGCTTATAAGTTTCGGCTAAAAGCTCTGCCCGCTTCTCCTCTTCAATTTTAATATTTTCGAAAAATTCATCAGCATAAGATACCAATCTGGCGTTGTTCTGAATTGCATTAGCCCAAATGGTAACATTCGTACGTTCATTTTCGGCAAATCTACGAACCAGCATATTGGTATACCACAAGCTACAACCTATGATCAATACTGCGATGATAGATAGTCCGAGTTTCCAGCGCCGTTTACGTAAATAAATATTCAAAACCAGATTTCTTAGTTGATATCATAACGCGGCCATTTCTAAATTATTCTCTATAAGCCGCCATTCTGTAACCTTTTCAATATCCCGACTGTCTAAGATATGAAATAAAAAGCGGAATTATACCGATTTGTACAAATATTAGAACGCAATGATTCAACTAAATAATATCAATAAAACATATATAACCGGAAGTAATAAACTTCATGTTCTGAAGGGAATAGACCTGAAGATCGAAGAAGGAGAAATGGTTTCGGTAATGGGTTCCTCTGGATCTGGGAAATCTACCCTACTCAACATTATCGGACTTCTCGATAATCATGACCTAGGGAAGTATATGCTGAACGGAACCGAGATCAAAGAAATGAGCGAAACCAAGGCAGCACTCTATAGAAATAAGATGTTAGGTTTCGTATTTCAATCATTTAATCTAATACCATTCAAGAATGCGATCGAGAATGTTGCACTTCCATTATACTATCAAAAAGTAAGTCGTAAAAAGCGTAATAAGATCGCCTTAGAATATCTCGATAGAATGGGATTGAAAAACTGGGCAGAACATTTACCAAATGAACTTTCGGGTGGGCAAAAACAACGTTTGGCCATCGCCCGTGCACTCATTTCCAAGCCTAAAGTTATTTTGGCAGATGAGCCTACAGGTGCTTTGGATTCTCAAACTTCCATGGAGGTTATGGATATCCTTAAGGAAGTCAATGAATCTGGAATTACCATGCTGATCGTTACGCATGAGGAAGATATTGCTGCTAAAACAGATCGAATAATTCGACTAAAAGATGGCATTATAGAGCAAGATATTTTTAATGGTGAGTTGCGGGAATTCCGAAAAAAAAGAATTCTTACCCCGGAACTTAAAAATTAAAGATCATGTTTGATGTAGATAAATGGCAAGAGATCTTTAGTACCATCAAAAAGAACAAACTCAGAACCTTTTTGACCGGTTTTAGTGTTGCATGGGGAATCTTCATGCTGATCGTTCTATTAGGTTCGGGTTATGGCCTAGAGAATGGAGTAAGAAGACAATTTGAAGATGACGGAACCCGTATTATCGGAATTCATCAAGGAACTACAACAAAAGCTTATAAAGGCATGCAGCCCGGTCGTCAGATCCAATTCACAAATGAGGACTATATGGCTTTAAGCAACATTGCTAATGTTGATAATTCAACGGGTCGTTTTACCATTGAGGGCTCTCAGCCGATCGCTTATAAAAATGATTATGGGAACTTCAATATTTATGCGATCCATCCGGTTTACAACTATGTAGCTGCATCGTTTGTAACTCAAGGAAGGTTTATCAATGAGATCGATATTGATAAGAAAAGAAAAGTGATCTGTATTGGTAAACTGGTTTATGAAGCATTGTTTAAAGATGGAGAAGATGCAATTGGAAAATATGTTTCAATTAATGGACTATCTTTTAAGGTGGTTGGTGTATTTGATGATAAATCGGGTGATCGGGTTTTGAACCGTGTTTATATTCCAATCTCAACTGCGCAAGGCGTATTTAGCAGTCAGGGAGATATGACATCCGTATATCTGGTTTTTGATGAAGCAGATATTCCATTGAGTAGAAAAGTTGAAGCCGAGGCAAGAAAGCTGCTTGCACAAAGACATAAATACGACGTCACAGATCGTAGGGCTGTATTCTTTGATAATTCTATCGTTGATTTCAAAAGATTTCTGGATCTGTTCAGGAATATCAGGCTCTTTATTTGGATCATCGGTATGGGAACCATTATCGCCGGTATTGTTGGTGTTAGTAATATTATGATGATCGTTGTAAAAGACAGAACCAAAGAGATCGGTGTTAGAAAGGCATTAGGTGCAACACCATGGTCTGTGATCAGTTTGATACTTCAGGAGTCTTTATTGATAACGGCTTTCGCTGGATATATCGGATTAGTGTTAGGAGTTGGTTTGTTGGAATTAATCTCAAGTACACTTCCAGATATTGAATTCTTCTCTCAACCACAGATCAATTTTGATGTTGCAATTGGTGCAACATTGGTGCTTATACTGGCAGGAGCCATTGCTGGATTTGTACCTGCACGAAAAGCCGCAAGTGTTAAACCCGTAGTTGCCTTGCGTGATGAATAAAAGAACTTAAAATGAGAATTATAGATATAGATAAATGGCAAGAGATCTTTCTGACGCTTAAAAAAAATAAGCTCAGAACTTTCTTTACGGCATTTGGGGTTTTCTGGGGAATCTTCATGCTGGTAGTCATGCTGGGTTCCGGAAAGGGCTTGAAAGATGCAGCCTATGGCGGACTGGGAAAGCTTGCTACCAATAGTGTGTTCATGAACCCATCCAGAACTTCAATTTCCTATAAAGGCTTTCCTAAAGGAAGAACTTTTGCGTTTAACAATGATGATACTCAAGCAATAAAAGATCGCATTCCCCAAGTAAAATTCCTCGCTCCTATTGCCGAAGGATTTGGGATGGGCGCAAATAATGTTGTAAGAGGTGAGCGTGTTGGGGGATTCAGAGTATCCGGTGACTATCCTGAAACAAATATGATCAATCCAATGGAGCTGATCCATGGTCGATTCTTAAACTATTTCGATATAGAAGAAAACCGAAAAGTTGCTGTAATCGGCTGGCAGGTTTATGAGGAAATGTTTGATGAAGATGAAGATCCGATAGGACAAACACTAAGAGTAAATGGAGTTTATTTTACGGTTGTTGGGGTCTTCAAATCATATCGTGCAAGTAATCAAGGAGGAGAAGGTGATAATCAAAGAATAAATCTACCATTTACAACAGTTCAGAAAGCTTATAATCTTGGGAATGCTGTTC
Source organism: Bacteroidota bacterium (assembly GCA_002711565.1). Taxonomy (GTDB): domain Bacteria; phylum Bacteroidota; class Bacteroidia; order Bacteroidales. Next base: position 2,760 of record PARP01000056.1, on the reverse strand, counting down.
AGGGCGGGTATGCGATCACATCTATTGATGGTGTTCCAGCCTCCGTAGTAGAACAAAAAGTATTGAAACTTTTAAAAGAAAGACACAGCATTCATCCAGATGATAATAGGGCTATCGAGTCATTCAATCTAGAAAAGGAATTCAATGATTTCGAGACCTTATTCAATGGAATTAATGGATTGATCTGGATCGTTGGTGTAGGAACTTTGTTAGCAGGAGTGATTGGTGTTAGCAATATTATGGTGATCGTTGTAAAAGAGAGAACAAAAGAATTTGGGATCAAAAGAGCCGTTGGTGCAACACCAATGAAGATTATAATGCAGGTAATTCAGGAATCCGTTTTCCTAACAACTCTTGCTGGATATATAGGCTTGAGTTTAGGTGTAGGATTACTGGAGTTGATCAGCTATGCGATGTCGCAATCGGGAGCTGATACAGAGATGTTCTCAAACCCAAGTGTTGATTTTGAAAAAGCGATCACAGCATTGCTATTGCTGGTGATCTCAGGAATATTTGCCGGCTTTATTCCGGCTAAAAGAGCGGTTAGCATTAAGCCAATTGCTGCATTACATGATGAATAATAACAATTAAAAAACAGATATAAAATGAAAACGATTTTAAAAGCCGTATTAGGAGTTGTGGTCCTGGCTGTATTCGGATATACTATTTACTTTTTATACAATAAATCAAAAGAAGACCCAATTGTATACGAAACACAAAGTCCAGAAGAAGTAAATATTGTGAAAAAGACGGTAGCGACCGGCAAGGTTGTACCACGTATGGAGATTGATATTGTTCCTCAGGTATCAGGAATTATTGATGAACTTTATGTTGAGGAAGGCGCATTTGTAAAGAAAGGTGATCTGATCGCGAAGATCCGGATCATTCCAAATATGATCAGTTTGAACAATGCTGAATCCAGAGTAAATCAAGCGAAGATCAACCTGAAAAATGCAAAGATCAATTTTGATCGTCAGAAGAAGCTGATGGACGATGGCGTAGTTTCTAGAAGTGTTTTTGAAGAAGTGGAATTGTCTTATAATTCTGCTGTTCAGGAAAAGGCAGCTGCAGATAACAACCTTGCATTGATCAAAGAAGGTCAATTCAAAGGTTCACAAACCGAAACAAATACCTTGGTTCGCTCAACTGTTTCCGGAATGGTTTTAAGTGTACCTATCGAAATAGGAAACTCAGTAATTGAATCTAACACATTTAACGCTGGAACAACGATTGCTTCAATTGCGAATATGAATGATATGGTTTTTGAAGGTAAAATTGATGAAACCGAAGTTGGTAAGATCAAGGTTGGAATGCCACTAATCCTTACTGTTGGTGCAATTGAAGATATAAAGTTCGATGCCTATCTTGAATTTATTGCGCCTAAAGGTGTTGAAGAAAATGGTGCAATACAGTTTGAGATCCGTGCAAATGTTACTCTAAAAGAAGATCAGTTTATCAGAGCTGGCTATAGCGCAAATGCAGATATCGTGCTTGAAAGAACCTCTGCTCCTGTTTTAGCAATACAAGAAGGATTGTTAAGCTTTGAAGGTGATAGCACATTTGTTGAGGTAGAAGTTGCTCCACAACAATTCGAGAAAAGATATGTAACAACAGGTCTTTCAGATGGGATCAACATCGAGGTTAAAGATGGTATAAAGGCTGATGATAAGATTAAGGTAAATAAAGATAGCTAAACCATTGGCCTTAAGCCCTTATTTTAAGGGCCTAAGGCCTTAATGACATTTATCAATAAGGCTCTGAAATTCAGGGCTTTTTTTATGCCGATTTGGCTATAACTAATATATTAGTTAAACTTGTAATATGAAAAGATTATTTCTAGGCCTTTTATGCATCATATTTCTGACATTGTCATCAGAAGCCCAATTTTGGAAGCGGAAGCTAAATCAGCTTGATCAGAATAAAAAGAAAACCGGGGTTTGGAAGAACTATTGGGATGATAAGGGAAAGAAAAAAATGTATAAGTACCATTATAAAGATGGTAAAGAAGTGAAGGTTGCCAAAGTCTATCACCCTAATGGCAAAAGAAGCAATAAGTTCAGATATTATAAAAACGATGTTGTTAAGGTTAAATACTATGATAAGAATGGTAAGTTAACTCAAAAGGGCTGGGCCAGAATGGAGTTCAGTGAAAAGGAAATTCGTTATTATTATCATGGCCTCTGGAAGTTTTATCTACCCAATCGTAAGTTGGATAAATCCACTTTTTATCTGGATGGAGAACTTATGAAAACCAAAGATCATGAAAAAAATAAGGGCCACTCGAAAAACAAGTGACCCTTAAGTAAAAGGAATATTTTATTATTTAATAAGTCCTCGACTTCTTAGTAATGGCTCAATGATCGGAGCTCTACCTCTAAAGTTTTTATACATTTCATCAGGATCTTGAAGTCCGTTTGGCTCAAGAACATATTTTCTGAATCTTTGTGCAGTTTCCTGGTCGAATAATGAAGTTTCTTTGAATGCTTCAAAACCATCATTATCTAAAACACCAGACCACATATAGCCATAATATCCAGCAGAATATCCACCATTGATATGAGAGAAATATGTAGTTCTGTAACGTGGAGCGATCTCTGGGATCAATTTACGTTTAGCAAAGAATTCTTTCTCAAATTTTCGAACATCAATTTCTTTTTCTTCAGTTAATGAGTGATATTCCATATCGATCAATGAAGCTGCAACATACTCAACAGTAATGAAACCTTGGTTGAATAAAGCAGATTTGTTGATCTTTTCAAT
>PARP01000055.1 GCA_002711565.1 Bacteroidota bacterium | reverse complement strand
TGATTGTTTTTTCCATAATTCTAAATATTGTGTAGAATTATTTCAGGACGGGACAATTTAGTATTAACTTATAGTTCAATTTCAACATTCATATGTCTACACCTATTCATCGTCAAGAGGGATTCTTTCACACATTAGCTGCTGCTGTTCTAATCATTGCAGTTTCATTAACAACCTCTTATTTTAAGAATTCATTATCAACTGAGTATGTTAACATAAAAATCTATGGAAATTTAGGGATCATCATCGCAATTGGATTGATCCTAAAGTGGAAATATATTCCAGAGGTTACTGGAGGAATTACTTTTCTCGCATGTACATTTATTTTCATCAGTTTTTTCTTTGCTAACACTCAACACTTCCTGCAGCTAATCGCCCTTCTGATAGTTTTAATTATTATTACTTATTTGCTTCTTTTTAATACAAAAGTAAAAGCGTTCCAAAACTCAAAATGAAATACGTTCATTTTGCCTTGATGCAACCCCGATGCTTCGGGGGAACCAAAAGATCAAGACAAAACGAAGCTTCTCCCCGCTCTTGCTTTTCATGCGGGCATCAAAGCCCTTGAAAAGCAATTCACCCCAACGCCATCCCCGCCGTTTTGTCGGGCCAACGCACACTTCAAATTAATAACAACACTTCCTTTTTCTCAATAGGTACAAATTGCTATATAGGTTAAATAGATATTATAAAATTTCATAAGTTCTAATTTCTTAGTAACTTTCGGTTTATTTCCTCCCTGAAGTTGACTCCCCATGAAGTAGGAGGCTTTTAAAAAAACACTTAAACAATCAATATGAACATCCTTTTTATTATTGGGAATGGGTTCGATTTAAATCTCAATTTAAAAACTAGTTACTTAGATTTCTGCAAGTTTTATCAAAAACAAGAATCGCCAACAAAGGCTATAGAATCTTTAAAGAATGAAATTTCAAAGGACATAGAAAATTGGTCTGATCTAGAACTAGCATTAGGGAAATATTCAAAGAAAGTAGAATCTCCATCGATTTTTCTTGAAATTTTCGAAGACATTGGGGATAAATTATCAGAATATTTGATAGAGCAAGAATTCAATTTTGATTATACAAAAATTAACGATGGAGCTCTTGAAAATGATCTAATTAACCCAGAAGACTATTTGCTCGAACGTGATAAAGAACGGTTATTAAGCTTTATTAACAAATTTGGTCGAACACAGCATCAAACCAATATCATCACATTTAACTATACAAATATTCTAGAAAAAATCCTTGAGTATGACCACTCACAAATTAAGCTTGGGTCTCATGGAAACAATTTAGTAATGCTGCAAAGAATAGAACATGTTCACGGATATTCAAAACGAAGAATGGTTATGGGAGTTAATGATATATCTCAGATATTGAATGAAAAGTTTAGGACAGATCAATCTTTAATTGATGCATTTGTTAAAACAATATGCAACCAAGTTCAGAAACACATGATTGATGATTGGTGTGGTCAAAAAATAAGCCAGGCAAATGTAATTTGCATCTTTGGTTCTTCACTGGGTTTAACAGATTCATTCTGGTGGCAGAAAATAGGAAAACAGTTGAGGAATGATTGCAGGTTGGTGATTTTTAAAAAAGAAAAGATATACCACCCAATAGAGAATATCGGATTGGAGAATTAGAGAGAAATATTAGAAATGATTTCCTCGATAAAGCAGATATTTCAGAAGATGAAAAAAAAATAATTGAAGAAAAGATTTTTATAGGAATAAACAGAGAGGTTTTCAAGTTGGTTGAGTCTGAATAAAGAGTGACATTTTGATATAAATGGTATTAAATACAACCTATTTAAACCAGTAAAACATGCCAGTAAAACACACACCAACACAAATTGTACACAGCGGTACCAAAGGTGGTACGACTGGGTGCGGAACAAACACTAATGTTCATGCAGATCATTGGGTTCACACTAATGACAAAGTAAATTGTGATAAAAATGGATGCAAGAATTAACCATTGTTTTTGAAACGATTAAAGCATGTTAGGAGTTTTCTTAACATGCTTTTTTTATCTCTAATCTATTATCTAATTACTATCATCTTTATATATTTCCTACCTTTCCCTTCCAAACCAAAAACCTCTATGAAAAAAAACATCAGTCGCCGTTCGGCATTGAAGAATCTTGCTATCGGATTAGGTGGCGTTACCCTTGCAGGAAGTGCCATTTCAAGCATGGCTAAAGAACCAACAAAATCTATCCCATTTAAATCAATGGGAAATAAGGATTTTGATAAACCTATTACTGCAATTACACTTGGTGCCGGAGCGCGAGGTAATGTTTATGGAAATTATGCGGCAAAATATCCAAATGAACTCAATATAGTTGGAACTGCAGAACCAATCCCGATCCGTAAAGAACGATATGCAAAAAAGCATAACATCAAAGATGAAAACCTCTTTGTGACATGGGAGCATGTTTTTGAGAAGCCAAAATTCGCAGATGCTGTGATCATCACTACTCCGGATGATCTGCATTATGGTCCGTGCATGAAGGCTCTCGAAATGGGTTATGATGTTTTATTGGAAAAACCGATCTCTCCGTCAGAGGAAGAGTGCCAGGACATACTAAATTTGGCAAAGAAAACAGGAAGAATAGTTGCCGTTTGTCATGTGCTTCGATATGCTCCTTACTTCATTCAACTGAAAAAGGTTGTGGATTCAGGAGTTCTTGGTGAGCTAATGAGCGTTCAGCATTTAGAGCCGATCCAATTTGAACATATGGCACACTCCTATGTTCGAGGGAATTGGCATAATTCAAAAGAAACTACACCAATTATTCTGGGTAAATCATGTCACGATCTGGACATTTTACGTTGGATCATTGATAAGCCATGCAAAAGCATAGCTGCTTACGGAGATCTGAAATGGTTCCATAAAGGAAATGCTCCGGAAGGAAGTACAGCACGTTGTACCGATGGTTGTGCTGTTGAAAAAGATTGTCCATATTCAGCATTGAACATCTATTATCGAAAAGGACATTGGACCTATGTTCTGGATCTTCCGGATGATAAAAGTAAACATCAGGAATATGTGTTGAGTAAACTTAAAACCACGAATTATGGTAGATGTGTGTACCGCATGGATAATGACCAGCCGGATCACTATGTAACATCTATGGAGTTTGAAGGTGGAATTACAGCTAATTTCTCAATGGAAGCATTTACCTCTTATCATGGAAGAAGAACCCGTATCATGGGCTCACATGGTGATATTGTTGGAGATATGCATGAGTTCACACATACTGATTTTCTGACAGGAAAAGTTGAAAAGTGGAGCATGGATGATTATGAGGCCGAACATAAAAACAGCGGCCATGGTGGTGGCGACTGGGCATTGGTTTCCGATTGGGTTGATGCTATCAAAGCACAGGATGCATCATTACTTACCTCAACAATTGATGCTTCAATTGAGAGTCATATTATGGGTTTCAAAGCTGAGATCAGCAGGAAAGGTGACAAAAAAGTTCGCCTAAGCTAAACAGAAATATCACTAAATATTTCTTATCTTTCAATATGGGTTTTTACATTATCGTATTCATAATTGCAGTTTTTGTGATTTACTGGGTCGCAAATTTTGTGAATTATATCATTGCTCAAATTGGGTTTCCCAAAGCAGGACAGATAGCCGCAGTCTTTGTTGTCATAGCATCCATAGTTTTTTGCGTTTATCTAGTTTTTCAGGATCATTTCTTTACAAAAAGCAATGCTGCTGAATATCTCTCCGAGCAAGGAATCCTTGTTTCCGATGATTTTGAGATCCTGGAGAACAACTCCTCTTTCGCAATTGGGGATTATTATCATTACTTCACTTTAAAGATCTCAGATAAGGATGCTCAGCGAATAAGCGAACATATTTCAAAAAACGCTGATAAAGGGATCATCGAAACTCATAAAGGTGATCAAAAGATCCTAAAAGAATTCAGTGTTCATGATAGTATCATTTATGAACAAAATTCTCAAATATTCAGAATGGAAGGGATGACACCTATACGAGTAAGGATCACCTTGGATAAGTCCATGAAGGAATTAAGCTATAAATACGCTGAAGAATAAAAATATTGAACAGTGAATCTTGAATATCTAATGTCGTAAGCTACAATACTACTTTTCTTTTGTTATCCAGATAGGTGGATTCAGGAACTTTTACCCTAAGCTCACTTACATCCTATAAATTTTGGAGAAGATACCACGCGATTTAATGAATTAAGATTTGCAGATTTTAGATTGGATGATTCTAAGTTTTTTGTAAATTGAACTCAGCTTATTCATCACTTAATCTCCCCCTTTAGGATGAATGGTTTTACATTGATTCCTGTGTGAAATAAATCAATTTATCTAATTAATAAACCAAATTATTATGCTTACTTTTCTTGGATTTCTAGTCGTTCTGGCGGGTATCGGAGCACTAGTGATTTCCCATCTGTCGAAAGTTCAGACTGTGAAGGAGTGGATGAAATTCCTGAAACCTACACATTCTTATATACTTTTATCAGTTGGAATCTTTTTAATGCTTATAAAATCATTATTCTTTTTTGCTGATCGAGGATTCAACTATCTTTTAGTTTCTCCAACGGGTAAGATGACAGCCGTAATGGAGCAAGGGATCAAATGGCGTGGATTCGCCAAGATCGATAAATGGCAAAAATTCATTGATGTTAAAGTTGTTGGTAGAGATATCGAAGTTGATCGTGATGAAGTTGAAGGTATCATGAAGCCAATTCCACTTCGTTTTATCGATCAGGTGACATCTCATGGATATGTTTCAACACGATTCGAGTTGCCACGCGATGCCGATAGTTTCATCAACTTGGCAGTGAAATTTAGGACGATGAGTAATCTTGTGAATAATACCATTGTTCCAACTGTTAAAGAGCAATTAGTGAATACTGCATATATGTTCGCTGCTCAGGATTATATTTCGGGGGAAGCTCAAAGCTTCCGTCAGGCATTTGAAGAACAATTAAAATCGGGTGCCTATGCAGTAGAAAAAATTGAAACACGTGATACGGTTTATGCCGGAATTCAAAAGCAGGATCGTACGATCAAAGAGATCCAAACATCTTATGAAGTACGCAAAGTTTATGAGAATGGAATTCCGAAACGTATCAAGCACGAATTAAGTGAGAACAATATCATCGTTTCTCAGGTTATTGTCGACAATATCGAGCTTGAAGCAACTTTCAAACAGCGTTTGGAAGCTCAACGTGATGAGTCTGCTAAACGACAGCTGGAGCAACAAAAAGTTGAAACTGCAAAAGATGCTCAACAGCGTATTATTGCAGAAGGTGAACGTGATAAAGCTGCCGAACGTGTTGCTCAAGAAAAAGAGCAGGTAAAAGCACTTATTGCTATTGAAACAAAATTAAAGCAGGAAGAAACCAATAAGAAACTTGCTGCGATCGCTCTTGAAACCGAACGCCTGAATGCTCAAAAAAAGAAAGTAACAGCAGATGCTGAAGCTTATGAAATTATGAGAAAGGTTAGTGCCGGTATCACTCCTGAAGTTAAACTTCAAATGGAGCTCGACAGAGATGTGAAGGTTGCGGCTGAGATCGCCAAGATCAAATTCCCACAAACCATGATCATCGGTGGAGATTCCAAAGGCGGAACTCCAATCGAAAGTCTGCTCGGAGCAGCCATGGCAAAACAATTATTGCCAAAGAAAAAATAACGAAAGTAAAAAAGGCTTGCAAAAATTAGCAAGCCTTTTTTTATTTGAAGATTTTAGATTTGTGAAACTAGATTGGACGGTAGATTATTAGTGCGTATGGTTTAGTACTTGGATATCTTTTCCGAATCTTATCTTTACTACATCTATCATTGTATCTGCGTGAGGGCAAGGGAATCCGATTGGGTTTCCATTTTTAATACAAGAGGCAAAAGCGATTACTTCAGCACCTCTATCCATCATCATTTTAGCTCTTGGCACAGCTTTTTTACCAGGACAACCACCACAGCTCACAAATCCGATTACTTCAACCGGACCAGTTTCCTGAAAAGCAATTTTACCAGTTTCTGCAACTTTAAAACATGTTGTTCCGCCACACAGATCCTCTGTTTGCTGACAACGAATAATTCCGACTTTTTTCATTTAGGTTAAATTGAGAATTGAAGTGCAAATGAACAAAAATTTGTATTGCGTAGGGAATTAAAATCATAGGTTGGAAAGATCTGATAAATCACCAAATCTAATATCGTCAAATTCAGTATCGTCCAATCTTATTGTCCTTTAGCGATCCAACTGGCAGGATTCAGTAAGGTCTTTCCTTTCCAGATCTCGAAGTGAAGTTCCGTTTTAGCACTGTTTCGATCTGTATAAACAACTCCCAGGTCCTGTTTGGTTTCAACTTCATCTCCTGTGTTCACGTAGACCTGACTCAAATTCGAATAAACGGTGAAGTAATCGCCATGACGGATAATGACTGCTTTATTGGTATTCGTAATGGTTCTTACACTGATGACTTTCCCTTTGAAAACAGATCTGGCTTTTTCACCGCGATTTGTGAGAATGTCGATCCCATTATTTTTGATTCTCACTTTTTTAAGTACCGGATGTGGGTGTTCACCAAATGTACTTGAAATAATTCCTCTCATGGACGGCCATGGTAATTTTCCTTTATTATTGTAGAATCGTGAAGACAATTGTCGTTCTTCAGGCGTAAGTGCAATAACACTAGCTGCTGTTTTTGTAGGTCTGTTCGTATCAGTAGTTTTGGCTTTGGCAGCCGCCTCTGCTGCAGCTTTGATTTCGGCTTCAATAATATCTTTGATCTGCTTATTCAATTGATTTGCTTCACGCTCTTTTTTGCGAATGGTAGATCTTAAATTGCGTTCGCGTTTTTGGAGTTGAGAAACAGTTTGGTCTTTTCCTCTTTTCTCCTGATTTAATGCATTCACCTCTCGATTCTGTGCAACTAAATATGTTTCCTTTGAATCTTTGTCTTTATTCAGCTGGTCATTTTTTTGTTGAATGGTATCTTGAACTCTTTCGATAAGTATACCCTGGTTTTTTCTGTAGGATGTATAATACTGAAGATATTTCATTCGCTGGAATGCTTGATTGAAATCATTGGCAGAAAAAATAAACATGAGGCGATCGGCTCCATCTTTATTCTTGTAGGCATAATAGATCAGGTTTGCGTATTCCTCTTTTAAGACTTCCAGTTCTTTTTCAAGCTTAGTGATCTCAGCTTCATTTTCTCCGATCTCGGAAGTTAAACCATCAATCTCTCTTTTGATCGTATTGATCAAGCGTTCACGTTTCTGGATCTTTGAGTTTAGGATCTGAAGTTCAGCTAGCGTATTTTGTCGATTCTGGCGTGTTGAATTCAATAATTCATTGGTGTATTTGATCTCAGCTTCGATCGTCTTGATCTCATTCTCGAGTCGTGTACGCTTACTTTGTCCAAATGCAGAATTTGAAACTAAAAGAATGGCCAGAACAGCACATACTGATAAAAATTGTCTCTGAAGTGATTTAAGCTTCATCTAAGGGATTTTCTGAATTAATTCAGGCTGACTACCGATTTATACTTTTTAGGTACTCTGAAAGGGAAATTCAATGCTTTATTAACATCTATTTTCGAATATCCGACTTTTACTTTAATACGGCTTTCAGCCTGCACATCAAAATACACATTTTTAGGGAATAATTGTTCACTGATCTCCAAAAATTCCTCATAATTAGCCTGCAGCTTTTTGTGCTCTTTTTTGATCTCCTTCAATGTTACCTGTGAGATCTTGAAGTTTTCCGGGTCCAACCAAATATTCTGGATATAAACTTTCGGAGCAGATTCCTGTGATCTCACAAATTTTTTAAGCTTATGTCTGGCAGCTGTCGATAACTTATATTCGTGTTTATCTATGGATGCTCTGAACTTTCCATTTTCATAATGTCTGAGATCATTTCCCATGATCAAAGCCTGCAAAATATCGAAATCAAGATTTGTGTCAAGGAACTCATTTAGGTATTGATAATCTCCACGGAAATATGTTTTATTCATTCTATTGATGAACTTCACAGAGTCATTTGTGATCAGAAGTCGTGCAACTTCAATTCCCAATAAAGGAGAAAAAGATACCCAGATCATACTATCTTTCTGAATGCGAACTTGTCCTTTGAAAGAGGTCTTTTTCTTATTCTTTTGAAAATTCAGATTAAACTTCGCATTGAAATAATCATATTTCAACTCACTATTCTTTAGTTCATCAAATAAATAAGATGCACCTTGTTCTTTAAGTGGAGCCTTATAAATACTTCTTACGGTTTTACACGAGCTGATGATCACGATCATGCAAAGAAATAAGAATAGGTATTTTGTATATGATTTGAAATTAGTCATTGATCTTTCTGGCTTTAATTTTTTCATCTAGTTCATCTGATCCTTCACCGGTTGCTTTTGCACGTTCCCACATTTTCACCGCCTCATCGATCTCATTTAGTTTATAGAGTATGTCTCCATAATGCTCCAATAGTTCAGCATTATCAGACTCATCGAGTTTAATTGCTTTTTCAATCCATTCTTTTGCTTCAACATACTTTTCCTGCTTGAATAGCACCCATGCTTTGGTGTCCAGATTTGATGCATTATAGGGATCCAACTCAACCGCTTTATTCGCCATTTCCAAAGCTTTATCCAAATCTTTATTATCGATCGATAAATAATATGCATAATTATTCAGGACTACAGAATTACTCTCATCCAGCTTTAGCACATTATCATAAGCATCATAAGCTTCCTGAAAATTATTAAGCTGACGTTGAGTTTCACCTATTTGAGAATAGAAATTGATAAGCATATTCGTATTCCCAATTGCTAGTTTTTGTCCTCGAATTAATGCAGTTAAGGATTCTTCATAATTCTCCAAGCGATATTCCGCAATACCGATCAGATAATACGGCATAAACTGCATCGGAAATTGATCACTAACAATATTGGCTTTTGTAATAAGTGTTTGGAAATCTTCTTTTGCCCATTCGATCATCAAACTGAGTTCCCAATAAGCATATTGACTTGAGTCCATTTTCAATAATTCTTCAACAATAACAGCAGCTTCTTCATGTTGCTCATTACGCATGATGAGATCAGCATAAATAGCTTTGGTTTGCAAATGCTCAGGATGAACTTCCATCATGATCTGAAGGAGTTCTTTGGTTTCGTCCTTATAGGTTGAATAAAACTCAGTGTTCTCATAAAAAGACATCATGAATTGTAGCTTGGATTCAACATCCAAATTTTTATTCATGAGTCCAAGTTTTAATTCTTCAACTGCTTTCTTCCTATCATCCTTTTTTCTGTAATAATCGAAAAGCGAAATATGAATGTATGCATTATCCGGTTCCAGTTCGGCAATCTTTTGATACGCCATTAATGCTTTCTCATCCTTATCATGATTTAAACATAATTCAGCAAGAATTGCATAATATCTGGTTTCGTATGGATAGAGGTTCACTAATTTCTCGATTTCACCGATCGCTTCATCAACTTTATTCAGTTTTAGATAAAGTTGTTGTTTTTGCATTGCGATCTGCTCTGAAAGTCCGGTCTTCTTTTCGATCAGCTCGATGGTCTGGATGGTTTTCTCATATTCCTCAGCCATCACATATCCAAAGATCAGTTCCTGAATATATTCCAGATTATTTGGATTCTTGGCAACAAGCTTTTCAAGTACGGCATTACTTTCAGCGATCTTTGCATTCAATTTATAAGCATTTGAAAGCATGACTTTATACCAATCGTTCTCAGGTTTCAGATTAACTGCTTTAATTGCCAATTTTTCTGCTTCCTCATTACGATTGTTATTCATATACAATCCTGCAAGCTCATATAATGATGCTGCATCATTTGGATCTAATTGGATCGCTTCCTCAAATAGTTTTATTGCTTTTTCAAAATTTCCCTGATTCTTTTCTTTGATAGCATCAATGAAAAGACTGCTGTTACGCATTTTGTCTTTGGTTGGAACATTGCTAACCGAGTTTTTTGCAGCTTCCTTTGTTGGAGAGCATGCCAAAAAGATCAGAAAAACTGATACGAAAAGGATGTTATATAGATGTCTCATTTAGTAGATCAACGCATTTATTATGCCTATCTGTTGTAATTAGGAATTTTTAACAATTAGTTGCTTCCGGTATGCCCGAAGCCTCCCGCACCTCTTTCGGTTTCTTCCAAAACCTCCACTTCGATCCACTCAGCTTGTTCATGCTTCGCAATGATCATTTGAGCAACACGCTCTCCATCCTGGATCACAAAATCTTCAGTTGAAAGATTGATAAGGATCACTTTGATCTCACCACGATAATCGGCATCGATCGTACCCGGAGAATTTAAAACCCCAATTCCTTTTTTGATCGCTAATCCGCTACGTGGTCTTACCTGAGCTTCGTATCCCACAGGAAGTTCCATGAATAATCCCGTTGGAACCAATACGCGATCCATAGGTTTCATAATAATTTCCTCATCTAGATTTGCACGTAGGTCCATTCCTGCAGAAGCAATGGTTTCATAAGCTGGTAAATCATGTTTTGACTGACTAACGATCTTAACCTTCATAAGCATTATTAAATAAAATGAACCTTCCCATTAGGAAAGGATTAAAAATATCTCGCTAAAATAGATAAAAATATGGGCTTAGCGGCTAATTTCAGCTTTAAAGTTCCTGCGTTCAATCAAATAAACTACACTTAGAAATGCCGCCACAAAGATCGTATGTATAAAGAGTTTAAGGATAAGATTATCCAAAGTCAGGAATGTACTTCCTACATAAAGGAAAATGGAAAAACCAATATAGCTGATGATCCTTTTCAGATCATAATTCACTTTATAATGCTTCAGCCCGATCAGATAGGATGCGATCATCATACTTCCATAACATAAAAGTGTTGCGTATGCTGAACCCATATAACCATATTTCGGGATCCATAAGAAATTGAAAATGATGGTCACTCCTGCTCCGCATAAAGCAAGAATTGCTCCGTATAATGTCTTATTGGTAAGTTTATACCAGATCGAAAGATTATAGAAAATNCCAAGACAGATATAAGCGATCAATAAAAATGGGATAACTGCTGCACCTTCTCTAAAGTTTTCTCCTAACATTAATAGTATGACATCCAAATACATCATTATTCCAAGAAATACCAATGAGATCGTGATCACAAAATATTTCATGACCAGGGCATAGCTGTTCTTTGCATCTTTCTCTTTGGCCTGGGCAAAAAAGAATGGTTCGGCTGCATACCTGAATGCCTGAATGAATAGTGACATTAAAATTGCGATCTTATAACTTGCCGAATAGATCCCGATCTGTTGTTCAGCAATATCCTCCGGTAAGATATATTTCATTGCAACTCTACCGAATAATTCATTCATGATGGCGGCCAATCCTGTGAATAATAATGGCAAGGCATAAACGATCATCTTTTTCCATAAAGCATAATCGAAGCGGAAATTGAAACTCCTGAATTCAGGAAGCAGTAATAACAGAGTTAGAGCACTTGCAACCAAATTTGAAATGAAAACATAAACGATAATTCCATTTTCAGGTTTGTAAAAAACACTAATGAATTCGGCAATTGAACTATTCCCAAAATTCTTCAATACAAACGGACAAAGCAGGAAGAAAATCAGATTAAGTCCAATATTTGTAGCAATATTGATCATCTTGATCCTTGCGAATCTTCCCGGACGATTCTCCGCACGTAATAATGCAAACGGAATGGCTGTTAATGTATCAAAGCCTATGATCAAAGCCATTAATATCACAAAGTCCTGATGATTTGGATACTCAATCCAATTTGCGATACTTTGAGAAAAGAACAGAACTCCGGTAAGGAATAAAATGGTTGTAATTAACAATGAAAAAACAGAAGTATTGAATACTTTCTTTCGCTCACCGGTTAGTTCAGCATATCTAAAAAATGAGGTCTCCATGCCATAAGTCAGGATGGCGAAAGTAAATCCAACCATACCATAGAGTACGATCACAATACCATATTCTGCCTGATCAAAAACACGGGTATATAATGGAACCAATAAGTAATTCAGGATTCTTCCGATGATACTCGGCATTCCGTAAATCGCAGTTTGTCCGGCAAGTTTCTTAAGTAAGCTCAAGGATAAATTGTTTTAGGCTAAGATAGTAAATGGACGACATTCACTCGAGGAAGTCGTCCAATATTTTTTAAGCTACAGGAAGTTGAATGATGAAAGTTGCTCCTTTTCCTTCTTCAGATTCAAAGCTGATCTCCCCTCCTGCTTCTATGATGATACTTCTTACGATGGACAATCCCAGTCCCATTCCACTAGTCTTTGTAGTAAAACTTGGTGAGAAGATCTTATCGGCCATTTCTTTAGATATTCCGCTTCCGTTATCTGCAACTTTGATTTTAAAGAATCCATTTCTTTCGAAAATATCGATCATGATCTCTCCATNTTGCTTATTTCCGATCGCCTGGATCGAGTTCTTGATAAGATTATTGAATACTCGTAATAATTGAGCACGATCGGCATCAACAACACAGGATTTTTCAATGAAGTCAAATTTAAAATCAATATTCTGAACATCATCAAATAAACTTAATGAGTTACGAATTACCGTTACCAGATTTACACGTTCAACTCGCTTTCTCGGCATTTTTGCAAAGTCAGAAAACTCAGAAGCAATTGCTGATAATGTATCTATTTGATCGATGATCGTTCTAGAGAATCGTTTCAATCTTTCTTCCCAATCTTCACTTTTTTCATCCCAGGCTTTCTCAAGATATTGAACACTTAACTTCATTGGAGTAAGCGGATTCTTGATCTCATGTGCAACCTGCTTGGCCATTTCTCGCCATGCTCCTTCCCTTTCGGATTTGGCAAGTAAGTTTGCACTTCTGCTAAGTTCGATGATCATCCGATTGTATTCAGCTATCAGATCTCCAATCTCATCATCTCTATTCCATTCAATGATCTCATTAGATTTTCCTAACTGAATAGCACTGATCCTATCTCTGATTAATTGGATCGGTTTTGATATTCTTCTGGAAATGATTACTGCGATCACGATGGCTAAAACGAAGAATAGAACATAAATATTTACCAGAGCAACCATGAATGTAGTGATCTCACTTTGCAGTTCCGATTGCCGTGCAAAATATGGCAGATTTAGATAGGCAATGATCTTACTATCGCTATTTCTAAAAGGAATATATGCAGATAAGTACTCATAATTACCGATACGTTCATTCTGAATAAAAAGGAGTTTTTGGTCGTGGCTCAATCTCGAAAAGGCATCAATATTCATATACTCTGAGATCAATCCTTCATCATAAACTTGTAATCTGGATGACGCAATGAGTTTCCCTTGAAGGTCAAATAAATTGATATCCGAAAAGAATACAAGTGAGAATTTCGTTAAAATGCCATTCAGAAAATTCACCATATCCGGTTGAAGACTTTCCTCATTGGCTAATTTATGTTCAAGTTCTATTAAAACTGATAATGCTTTTTCGCTCAGGATCTCTTTGTTCTTTTCATCGTTTAGATTAGTTAGATAAACAAGTGTTACTGCAGCAATGATCAAAAAAGATGAGAAAATTATGATCAAAAAGTTGAACTGTATACGATGGATAAAGCTGTATTTAGCTTTAAAAAAGTCGAGTTTGAATTGTGTAACGATTGCGAAACATAAAATGAACAGAGAGATCAAAATAAAGTAATATGAGAATGGAGCAACCATTTCCCAAAAGGCTTTATTCTCTCTACTAATGATGTATGAAGTTTGATCATCCACAACATATTTCAGATGATTAAAATTGTTCAGATCGAACTGTGCTGTGGTTGCATATTCATCATAACTCGACAATTGAATACTATAGAAATATGATCCGAACTTATAAGTCAGATCTCCATTTTGATATTTCGCAAAAGAATAATCTTTGAGATCATGGATCATATGATCAGATCCTTCATCTGCAAATAGCTCAGGATATCCAAGTCCATCAGGAATTAGTTCAGCTACTAATTCAACATAGATCTTTTGGTCTTCATCCGACTCCGGAATTAGATCGAAATAGGTAATATATATTTTATTGATGGTGTTGCTTTCGATGAAATACAGATTTGAAAATCCGGTTTCCTGTCTGAAATCCTGAATGATCCCATTGAAATAGTCCTGGCAGTTTATCTCATAATCTTCACCATCAAATATGATGTTTTTTTGCTCGTCGCATAGACTAACAAACACCATATACTTCGACCAGCTTTCAATATCAAAATGCTCGGTTATTTTCTCGATGATCATTTGATCGGAAATAGAATCTCTTTCAACTATGAGATTAACTAGTGTAGTATCATTAAGAACATTATCCTGTACCTCGCGAAATCTCAATTCAGCCATCGGATCCCGAGTTTGTGAAATACGTTCGATGATCAATGAACGCTGGTGAAGTTCCTTTTCCTTTAAAACAAAAGTTGATAATACACTTAAATAGGCGGCAAAAATGATCAGATAAAGCACCACAAGAAGGGTATTCAGTTTTAGTTTATCGCCTTTAATTCCCCAATAAGAAATAATGATCAAAAGAACAAAGAACAAAGAATATGGTCTAAAAGCAAAAATCGTTAACGAACTAATGAGATAGATCACTACAAAAGTTCCGACTAAAAGAAGTTTTTCCTGATGTGATTTTGTAAGTTTATTAAAGATGACAGCTGCTCTTTGGAACACAAAAAACAAGGCCAACGAAAGCATGCTTATAATGAAAAATACCAGAAATGTAGGCCAGAAATTCTCAATCAGATCCTGTCCGAATTGAATTGAGATCTGTGAATTTTCTAATAGACTTTCAACTGCACTTTCATACGTTTTTAATAGGATCACTAATCCAACACTAAGCGCGATCAAAACTAAATAGATCTTTGATTTACTTAATGACTTGAAATCGGCAGTGAATTTATGCTTAAAAAAGATCAGATAAAATATGATCAAGAGGAAGAATGAGTTCGTAAAGAATCCACCTAAAGAATGATTGAAATCATCCGCAAACAGTATTGGTGAATACAAGAAAGAATCAAACAATAGATTAGGGATCTCGAACACTTTTATAGCTGCCCAGATAATGAATAGATCCAAAGACACTAAAAGATAGATGAAAGGGCTGAGCCTTAGCCTGTTGACATAATTTTCATAGAATTTTACCAGGAAAATACAGATCAAAAGCAGTAGCAAATGCACCACAAAAAACATTCTATATGCCTGATTGTCTGTTAGTTGACTTGCTTTATCGCTGTTCAGGGAGAATATAAAATTTCCATCCTGATCCAGAATATCGATATCTGAATTTATACGTGAGATCTCGTATGAATTATCCACATTAAAGTCGATCGGGAAAGCTGCTTTCAGGTATTCATTGGAGTATGTATAAGTCTGCTTAAGCAGAACTGCTCCGAACACATCCAATCCGTTTCTATGTTGATGATAGGTTCTATACCAACCATTATTCAGTTTAATAATTTTCTGTGATCTGAATCGCTCGATATTGTTTTCAATTGAAACCAGATTTGACGACCAGCTAACAACAGAATCATCTTTATAAACGAAGATCTCGATCTTTTCTTCCTTTAAAGTTTGCTGATAGGATTCCAGGATCATTCGATGAATTTGATCTGTGGCGATGATCGAATTAAAAACTTCATAGACCTTTCGCTCCTTTTCAAGAAGCGTTTTTTCGATGCGGTTTTTAATATTTGCTTCCTGTTGGTTTCTTGAGAAATCGGAAACGAAATAAATGATATAGACCAAACACAGTAAAGAAGCGATCAGTGACCACCACATTTGCTTCGATTTTTTATCAGAAAATGTGTTGCCGGAAAGATTGATAAGATTCATAAAAAAGTATTATTGCCTTTCGAGTATATATATCAAGCTTGAATAGTTCATGGAAGATCCGGCTTTCAGATTTGAGATAAATCCTTTTAGGAAAGCATTTGGATATTTCATGATCGAATTTTCTTCGCTCAATAAACTTACATAAAAAGCATCGAATTTCATAGGCTGTATTCCTACAATCTTCATTCCATACTTTGCAATAAACTTTTTAAATGTTGGTTTTGTAAAATGATAAAGATGTCGGGGCACATCAAATGCTGCCCAATCAGAGCCGTAGTGGTTAGCATCCCAAGAATCCGGATTAGGTAAGGCAATAAACATCTTTCCTGAAGGACTTAATAAATTCACCAGTTCATTGAACTTTTCGTCGAGATCGTGTATATGCTCAAGAACATGCCAAAGACTTATGGCATCGAATGATTGACCCAAGAATGTAGAAAGTTCATCGGGATCAATTACCGAGATTGAATACTCGCTTGCAATTTCCCTTGCTTCATTAGATGGCTCCACCCCTTGTACTTTTAAACCATCAAGCTTACATTGTTTAAGAAATAAACCAACGCCACAACCATAATCCAGTATTGATTCAACATCTTTTAATTCATTCTTCACCAAATTGACTTTAGAGCGAATATTTATGTCCCGAACTTTATTATAGACTTTTGAGATTAAAGACTTGCTTTCTGTGGAATGAGAAAAATACTCTTCTGATTGATAATACGGACCAATTTCATCTTTACTGGGTCTTGGATTCGTAAAAAGAAAAGCACAAGAATTACACTTCTGAACTTCAAAAAAGTCGTGAGACACCAGTTTATCCTGGCATTTTGCATACAATACGAACGAAGTTTGTCCGCAAACGGGGCAATTTTTAAGAATTTCCATGGGAAAATGTTTCACGTGAAACAATTTGAACTTATTTGCTCAAATATACGGCTAAAACTGAAATGTCTGCAGGAGAAACACCACTAATTCTTGCCGCCTGACCGAGCGTATGTGGTCTTATCTTACTCAGCTTTTCACGTGCCTCAAATGATAAGGATTGTAATTGTTGGTAGTCGAAATCTGGCTTTAGCTTAAGTTTTTCGTACTTCTCAAACTTATTCGCGAGTTCATTTTCTTTGGCAATATAGCCTTCATATTTAATTAAGATCTCAATACTTTCTAATAGATCTGTATTTACATTATCAAATTCTTTGAGAATATTCTTGATCGTTTCAGATCGATCACACATTTCCAATAGATTTACCTGAGGTCTCAAAAGGATGGTAGAGATCCTGGTCTTCTGCTTTAATGCATTCGTTCCTTTCTCCTTTAAATACGGATCGATCTCAGATGGATCAAGACTAACCTTTTTGAATTTCCTGATTAAATTATCAATCGTCTCGCGCTTAGAAAGCATTCTTTGATATCTATCTTCTGAAGCTAAACCAATCTTATAACTTCTCTCAGTTAATCTAAGATCAGCATTATCTTGTCTTAATAAAAGTCTGTATTCTGCTCGTGAAGTGAACATACGATAGGGCTCATCTACACCTTTTGTAATAAGATCATCAATTAAAACACCTATATAAGACTCTGAACGATTTAAAATAAAAGGCTCCTTTCCGGAAACTTTTAAACTTGCATTGATACCGGCCATTAAACCCTGAGCCCCGGCTTCTTCATATCCTGTAGTACCATTGATCTGTCCTGCGAAGTATAAATTCTCAACAAGTTTTGTTTCTAGGGTATAATTTAACTGTACAGGAGGGAAATAATCATATTCAATCGCGTAACCAGGTCTAAAGATCTTCGCATTTTCAAAACCAGGAATACTCCTAAGGGCTTTAAACTGGATGTGATCCGGCAAAGAAGACGAAAAACCATTGATATAATACTCTATCGTATCCCAGCCTTCCGGCTCAACAAATAATTGATGCCTGTCTTTATCTGCAAAACGATCGATCTTATCTTCTATAGATGGACAATATCTAGGACCTATACCTTTAATTCTTCCAGCGAACATCGGAGAATCTTCAAATCCTTCTCTTAAAATATTATGGACAGTTTCACTTGTATAAGCCAGATAACAACTTCTCTGCTTTTCTAATTTAGGAGTATCCGTAAAAGAAAACTTACCGGGGATCTCATCTCCTGCTTGCTCTTCCAACTTCGAAAAGTCAATAGTTCTTCCATCAACTCTAACAGGCGTACCTGTCTTCATTCTATCAGATTCAAATCCTAATTTTATTAAGGATTCTGTTAAACCTGTTGCAGCTCTTTCACCAATTCTTCCGCCACCGAAAGTTTTCTTTCCAATATGAATGATGCCATTTAAGAAAGTTCCATTAGTTAGTACAACAGTTTTAGCTCTTATCTCATGGCCCATTCCGGTTTTTACACCTATGATTTTATTATCCTCAACAATGATATCATTAACCATATCTTGCCAGAAATCGAGATTAGGAGTATTCTCTAAAATAGATCTCCATTCTTTTACAAATAAAAATCTGTCGCTTTGTGCACGTGGACTCCACATCGCAGGACCTTTAGATTTATTCAGCATACGAAACTGGATCATGGTTTTGTCTGTAACAATACCTGAGTGTCCACCCAATGCGTCAATTTCTCTAACGATCTGACCTTTTGCAATTCCTCCCATAGCAGGATTACATGACATCTGCGCCATATTCTCTATATTCATGGTGATCAATAGAACGCTAGATCCCATATTTGCAGCTGCAGTGGCAGCTTCACAACCGGCATGACCGGCACCTACAACAATAAGGTCGTATTCTTTAAACATATGTTCCACGTGAAACTATTTGATTTTTTCGGCTAGCAAAGATAAATAATAATCCTCTTTTTTCGTCATAAGCTGCTTATCAGCAGAAGATTTGTCGTCATATCCCAGTAAATGAAGCAAACCATGAACCATTAATCGGTGAATTTCCTCACTAAAACTTACTTCGAAATCCTTAGCTTGATCTTTTGCACGATCTACACTAATAAAAAGATCTGCATCGACAAAAACAGGACGATCACTTTGATCAAATGTGATGATGTCTGTATAATAATGATGATCTAAATATTGCTTATTGATATTTAAAAGGTACTCATCTGAACAGAAAATATAATTTATGAAGCCAGGTTTTCTTGCTTCATTAATACAACAATCTTTTAACCATTCCCTAAGGGTTTGGCGCCTCTTTAAACTAAAATCTGTTTCTTCGAAAAAGAAGTGGATATCTCTAAGTCCCATTCTGCAAAGTTAAACTTTCGCGTTCACTTCTTGATGTAAATATTTCTTAAGGAAACTTTTTCTGTGAGAACTTAGTTCCTGGTCGTATTGTTTATTTCTGAATATGCAACTGAACATCTCTCTACCATGATCAAATACAAGATCATCACTTAAGGCATTGATCATAAAAATTCCGGTATCCTCAGAATTGTTTAGATCAGGTTTGTTCATTGCATTATTAAAAAACGACTCCACACCATCAAGTTTAACCAATCTGTCGAAAGAAACCTTGATCTCTCTTTGGTCACCTTCTATGGAAATTCTTCCTGAACTCGCATACTTTTTTAAAACATCAATTGTTTCAGTTATTGAAATCAACAGATTTCCATATAAAGAATTGCTTAGATTTAATTCCTCGCAAATTGAGTCAACGAAATATTCAATTTCATTTAAGTGATCCTGGTCGGAATTAAAATAGATGCTTCTCATTTTTTAATCTCATTAAAATTTGATCTGTTAAAATTAAGATTGAATTCATCAAATCTCTATAAGCCTTATACTAGTTTTTATTAACAGAGTTTCAACAATGCTCCATGAACAATGAAAATTTTATCAACAAATACCTCAAACACAGCAATACCACAACCAATTAAAACGAAAATATATCAAATATGAAGAGCAAAAATGAAATTAGATAAAAACATTATGTTAAATTAATAAGGCTCTATCTGTCTCTTTTTCTGCTCTTTACGGTATCTTTAAATCATGCTTTGCATTGCATAATCCTCTGTCCAGAATCCTGAATCAAATAATTACTGCGAATTTGTTAATAATTAGCCGTATAACTCTGGATATGTGCTTTTTACGCTTTGTATTCAATTTAACTAAACATTTTGGTATCGATTTTTCATTTCTCGATTCACTTCAAATTCATTCAGAATAGAAATTCCTATCTTTGCCGCAAATTTTAAAACATGGCCTTCGAAAAAGTAAGAGTAAGATTTGCACCGAGTCCGACCGGACCTTTGCACATTGGTGGAGTTAGAACTGCATTGTTCAATTATCTATTCGCTAAAAAACATAATGGTGATTTTTTATTGCGAATTGAAGATACGGATCAAACAAGATATGTTCCGGGTGCTGAAGAATACATCATGGAATCTTTAGAATGGTGTGGAATCAAAATCGACGAAGGCGTTCAACAAGGTGGCGAATATGGTTCATATCGTCAGTCGGAAAGAAAAGATCTATATAAACAATATGCCGAACAATTGATCAATGCCGGTCATGCTTATTATGCTTTTGATACTCCTGAGCAATTGGAGGCGATGCGTGAAAGATTAAAAGAATCAGGAAGCAGTAATCAACAATATAATGCTGAAACTCGTATCGATATGATCAATTCACTAACGCTTAGTGAGGATGAATTGAATGAGAAATTAAATGCAGGTGAGCCTTATGTTATTAGATTGAAGCTTCCGAATGATGAAAACATTATTCTAAAGGATATGGTTTTAGGTGAGATTAGTTTTCACTCTTCTCAACTTGATGATAAGATCATTTTCAAATCAGATGGGATGCCAACCTATCATTTAGCAAATGTTGTAGATGATCATTTAATGAAGATCTCTCATGTGATCAGAGGATCTGAATGGGTGAACTCTACTCCTTCTCATGTTTTATTATATCGCTACTTAGGTTGGGAAGATGAAATGCCGCAATTTGCGCACATGCCATTGATCCTAAAACCTAGCGGTAAAGGTAAACTTAGTAAGCGCGATGGTGATAAAGGTGGTTTCCCGGTATTTCCACTGGAGTGGAAAAATCCTGAAACACAGGAAATCTCTTCGGGATATAGAGAATCAGGTTATCAACCAGATGCATTCTTAAATATGCTGGCATTCTTAGGATGGAATCCTGGGACTACTCAGGAGATTTTCAGTGAGGATGAACTAATCGAGGCATTCTCTCTTGATCGCATCGGAAAATCAGGTGCACGTTTTGATCCAGATAAAGCAAAATGGTATAATCATCAATACCTTCAGGCTATGGATGATGAAACGCTTTCGATTGCATTTAAATCTATATTGGATGATAAAGGAATTAACGCTGATCCTGTTGTAGTAAAAGAGATTGTTTCTTTAATAAAAGAACGTGCTGATTTCATTTCAGATCTTTGGGATCTTTCAAATTATTTCTTTGAAGCTCCATCAGAATATGATGCAAAAGTGATCAAGAAAAGATGGAAAGAAAACATTCCATCCGTTTTAGCAGAGATCATCAAAATGCTGAAAGAACTTGAAGATTTCACTTCCGAAAAAGCTGAAGAATTGGTTAAAAACTATATTCAGGAAAATGAATTGAATATGGGACAAGTGCTCAATTCTCTCCGATTAAGTATAGTTGGATCTGCGAAAGGTCCTTCGCTTTTTGATATAATTTTCTTAATTGGTAAAGAAGAAGCCCTTAAGCGTATTCAAACAGCTATCGACACTATAAAAAGATAATATGGCAAGAATTTCAATAGAAGGAATGGAGTTTTTCGCCTACCATGGTTGCTTTGATGAAGAGCAGATCATCGGTACGAAATTCAGAGTGGATCTATCATTAGAAACGAATACACAAGAAGCAGAAAATTCTGATGAGCTTATTAAAACTATTGATTATCAATCTGTTTTTTTGATGGTAAAATCTGAGATGCAGATCAAATCAAAGCTTCTTGAACATGTTGGAAGACGTATCTTAAATCGACTTAAATCCGACTTTCCTGAAGTTGAAACTGCCACAGTTAAAGTATCTAAATTGAACCCGCCATTAGGCGGAAAAATGGATTGTGTAAGCGTTCAATTAGACCTATAAACGATTACTTAATTACTTCCCTCATTTCTTAAGTAAAAAATTTGAGCTATTTTGTAGCCTTGGAACAATATTTGCAAGACTGCCGTAGTTCTTAATTTGCTTTAAAAAGAAACAATAATAAAATCAAAATGATGAAAAGATTTATTCAACTTAGCATGATAGCTTTAAGCTGTCTGATCATTGCTTCATGTACAACTCAACGTAAAGTTGAACGTGTATCATACGATCAAAAGATCGACCTCAGCGGTAGATGGAACGATACTGATTCTTGGGAAACTGCTCAAAATATGATCACCCAGATCCTAAATGGAAGATGGATCTCCGACTATAAAAAGTATAACGATAATGAGCGCCCTAAAGTGATCGTTGGCTTGGTTAAAAACAGAAGTCACGAACATATTGATGCTGAAACTTTCATTAAGGATATGGAAAAAGCATTCATTAAAACAGGTGCAATTCGATTGATCCAGGGTGGTGAAAGCAGAGAAGAAATTCGTTTCGAAAGAGAAGATCAACAAACCAACGCTTTACCATCAACTGTGAAACAATGGGGTAGAGAACTAGGTGCAGATTTCATGCTACAAGGAACGATCAATTCTATCGTTGATGAAGTAGAACGTCAGATGGTGATCTACTATCAGATCGACCTAACATTAACCAATCTGGAAAGCAATGAAGTTGTTTGGATCGGTGATGAGAAGATCAAGAAATACGTTAGAAAATAATCACCTGAATTGAGCATAACTTCATGAAGCTTTCACCTCATATATTAATTCTATTATCAGCTCTCATACTGATCGGTATTTTGCTATCATCGTGTGCGACTTATCATCAGAAAAATGCTGCATTTTATGAACAGGTTTATACCGGGAATTATGAGCAAGCGGAGAAGGTAATTGATGCCAATAAAAAGCTTCAGGAAGGAAGAAACAAGCTCTTATTTCATCTTGATAAAGGTGTAATAACCCACATGCTGGGGAAACATACTGAAAGTATTTCTCACTTTAAACAAGCAGATATTCTTATTGAGGATCTACGTAAGAATATTGGAACAGAAGCTTTGGCACTTTTAACAAATCCAATGGCAAAACCATATATGCCGGAAGATTTTGAGGTGATCATGATCAACTTTTATCAGGCATTGAATTATATCGCATTGAATCAATGGGATGAAGCGATTGTTGAATGTAAACGAGCCAATCTTAAATTAAATCGACTAAACGATAAGTATAAAGACAATAAAAGTCGATATCAGCGTGATGCTTTTGCACACCTTTTAATGGGATTAATTTATGATGCAAAACAAGATCCAAACAATGCCTTTATTGCTTATAGAAATGCAATTGAGATTTATGAAACTGATTATCCGGAGCAGTTTAATACGATGCTTCCTGAGCAACTAAAATATGATGTGATCAGAACGGCTCAGGAAACTGGTTTTTATGATCAAGCTGATTTTTTCAGGAATAAATTTGGGATAGATAGTATTGCTAGTGATCCAAACGAAGGCGATCTGGTATTCTTCTGGCTGAATGGATTTGGTCCTGTAAAAGCCGAATGGGGACTCACATTCACAAATACGCCCGGCGATATTGGTTGGGTAACATTCCATAATGAAGACATGGCGTTGGATTACCCATTTTTTATAGGAGATCTTTCCAGAAGGGATCAGAATCGGATCACAAATATGGATTTTACACGAATAACATTTCCTAAATACGTACCAAGATATCCGGTTTATGAAATGGCGTTTGTGACTACAGATAGTTTAGAATACCCCTTATATGAAGCAGAAAACCTGAATAATATAGCTATCAAAGTTCTTCAGGATAGAATGTTCAGGGAATTAGGAACAGCATTATTACGTTTAGCACTTAAAGAAACGGTAGAAAAGATTGCTGAGAATGAAGATGAAACATTAGGATTCTTTGTGAGTATTTTCAATGCTGCAACCGAAAAAGCGGATACCAGAAACTGGCAAACCTTGCCGTTTTCAATCTCTTATAGTAGAGTTTCATTACCTGAAGGAATACATGAACTAAACTTAAACGTGGTAAATCAGAATGGTTCGGAGAGTCGGCCATTTCAGGTTCAGATCAAGAAGAATCGGACGACATTTATGAGTATTCATACTATAGATTCATATATTCAGTAATGAAAAGCTGTAATATTCAGCATTTTTGGTTTTGTATTTTTAAAAAAACTATATCTTTGCAGCTCAAAAATGCAGAGGGTCTCGTGGCCGAGCGGTTAGGCAGAGGTCTGCAAAACCTTGTACAGCGGTTCGAATCCGCTCGAGACCTCAACAAAAAAGGACGATTGAAATTCAATCGTCCTTTTTATTTTCGCTTTGCCTTATTTATAGATACTATTAGCTGAGCTATAAGTGTTGTAAGTTGCTTGTGTTCCTTTAGCAATTCACTCTTACTTCCCTGCGTCAGTTTAACTATCTTCTCTCTATATTGCTCATTTAATTCTGTTCTACTAGTAAGAAATTTTTTAATTTTTCCGTGCTTTGAACTTAAGTTGTCGTAAATCTCAAACTCCTTCTTCAGTGTGAATTCAAACGAGTCAATTTTTAGAGTCATAACTTTAAACCATTCCTGAATATACTTAGCAGAATGCTTATTTCTATATACTTGATCAAAAAAGACTTTATAATCGGTCTTAATACTTGCACATTCACTTATAAAAAAGTCTTTAACGGCTCTGTTATTAGTAAATCTGTTTTGAACGACAGTTAATATAATTATACCAAATACAAGAGTCACAAATATTTCTACTAATGCAATCCAATCAGAACTTGACAAGATTCCAGACTGGTTTTGACAGATTAAATATGCTCTATCCATTTGTGTTTAATTATTTTACCTTTCTTTAATCTAAACCACGCATCATGTTCAACTGTAATTGTTGGTTGGGTACAAGACTTCCTTCTTTTTTCCCAATCTACAACTACATCATTCATAATCATTTCGACCCAATCTGGCTCTTCTTGGGAAACAATTTTTAACCTTTTTCGAACTTCTTCTGCACCAAAATCATAGACAAGGCTTCCGAACGCTTCATCTAAAAATGAAGATAAAAAGCCAGCAGTATTATCTAAATCTACAATAAGAATACTATCAGTCTTAAATGCTTCTGCGAAATTTTCATTCAAAACTCTATGATAAAACTCCTCTCCAGACGAATCTCCTTGAGTCACATATCTAGGTCCAGTATACTCATCAAAATCCTTAACTTCAATTGTTATAATCTTTGATTCTTCCATAGTTCTATACAGTTTAGATCAACATCCCAATTATAAAAAGTTCCAGGTAAACTAATATCTATCTTTTTTGATTTTTCCTTACTATTAAAATCTAAGGTAACATTATTTGTGATAACGAGCAGGTTCTTAACAAATCCTTTATCACTTGTTTTTTTTATCAATGGTAAACCTCGATTTCTATTTCGCTCTTTAGTTTTAGAGCCATATTTTCTATCAAATGCTCTCGCTAGAACCTCTTCGGGTTTATCTTCAAGCGCATCAGAAATATGTTTTGCAAAGTTACGATAAAGAGTATTAATTATACCATAACCCACATCTGATAAAGTAAAGTTTAAAATCCTTTCACCTTTTACTTCAATTTGATTTACACTTAGAAACCAATTTTGGTTTAGACTATTTGGTTCATTAGCCCATTCAACAGAATTTAAACACATTTCATTTATAATGCTATAAAGAGGCCCATATCTCTGCTCTGAACCAGTAATATACTTCAGAGATTTTTCAATTGCTTTACCCACGTTTCTGTTAAGCATTTTATCAGATCCTACTTTAAAAATATGACTTTTAATACTACCCCTAAATTTTTTACCAAACATATCTTTCATGTAATCTAAGAATCCTGATTCATTAAAAATGTGTTGAGCACCTTTATGCTTTGGTGAGTTCCCCCAGATTTTAATTCTCTTACCTCTAAATTGCTTTAATTCATTGATTTTAGCTAATAAGAAACTAATTGCACCCTGATCAATCCATACAACACCAGATAAATCAATTTCGACTATAATGTATCCACGCGTGTTTATCTTTTTTACTTTATCAAGCCTTCTTATTAATTTTATACAAGATTCTGGTTGGTCAAACAATGTAAATGAGGCCTCTGCCACGATACTGATATTTTCAACTTTACTTGTGTAAGGATTTCTATTAACACGTATTGATTTGGGTTGTGTCCGTGTATATTTTAAAACATTCTGTCCCTTTTTCCATCTTTTACGCTTTCGCAGCCTCTTTAATCGCTTTCCTTCACGATTCTTAAGTATGTTTAACTTTTCGTAGTTCATTTATCTTTTGACCTAAAAGATTTCAAAATAATGTCAATTTAAGGGGAGTAATTCAAAAAATAAAATTA
>PARP01000054.1 GCA_002711565.1 Bacteroidota bacterium | reverse complement strand
TGTCCACTTTGAAGAATATCAGATAATATGAGTGTTTTCTGTTGATGTTGTTTTTGCTGAGATAAGAAATCGAGGGCGATGCTTAATGAGTTAAAATCGGAATTATAACTATCATTG
Organism: Bacteroidota bacterium; assembly: GCA_002711565.1. Lineage (GTDB taxonomy): Bacteria > Bacteroidota > Bacteroidia > Bacteroidales. The sequence continues at coordinate 22,733 of PARP01000054.1, read as the reverse complement.
ATCACTGAGCAATTGTTAATCCCTTCTTTAAGCTCCAATCGCATGGCAATCGGACTCAATCTTAACATTCGTTCCTCGATCAGACTTTGATCATAACCAAGATGTAATAAGGTTGCCCAACAATGAATTGCATTTTCTATTGAAGCATCATCCAGGAATGGGATACAAATTTTAATGTCTGTTCCTTTAAATACTGCCTTTATACATGTTTGAGTTCCTTCAACTGAAGTCTCTGAAACCAGAAGGTCTGCATCCTGCTTTCTACTCCATGTAAATGGCTTCACTCTTTCTAAAATTCCTGAACGAATGATCACACCTTGAATTTCAGGGTGATCGGCGCAATAAACAAGGGTGTCAAGCTTAGTGAAAAGTTTTAATTTCTCACCAGCTTTCTGTTGATGATTGATAAAGTTCTCATCATGTGCATTTCCGATATTCGTAAAGATCCCGACTTTAGGTTGGATGATTTGTTGAAGTTTCTCCATCTCCTCAGGTTCAGAAATCCCGGCTTCAAAAATACCGAGCTCATGACCTTTATCCATTTGCCAAACAGAAAGCGGAACACCGATCTGAGAGTTATAACTTTTCGGACTTCGGATCACACTTATAGAATCATTCAAAAGCTGGAACAACCACTCTTTAACGATCGTTTTACCATTACTACCGGTAATTCCTATCACCGGAATATCAAAGCGATTACGATGTGCAATGCTTAATGCTTGAAGTGCTTCCAGTGTATTCTCAACTCTGATAAAATTCGCCTGGGCGAATTGATCTATTCGGTTAGGAAGCTGACTGACCACAAAATGCCTCAACCCTTTCTTATAGAGCTCCGAAATGTATTTATGGCCATTATTACGTTTACTTGAAAGCGCAAAGAATATTGTACGACTTGGAGAGATCAACCTACGGCTATCGATAAGGATATCTCTGATGCGTGTCTGATTGGTCGTTCCACGGATCAGTTCGCCATTAAGGATCTCAGCAAGATCTTGAATCAAATATTCTTTAAATGCCATCAACTATGCTTTTTCGTTATGATTATTTTCTTCCGGTGCACTTACTTCCAGTGGATCCTTTGTAAGCTCTGCATGCATTTTTCGATTCTTGAAAATATCTATTGCAAGATAGATCGCTTGATTGAATGATGCTGTAGAAGCTTGTCTCTTACCCGCAATTTCGTAAGCAGTTCCGTGTGCTGGAGATGTTCTAACGATCGGTAATCCTGCCGTATAGTTCACTCCACTATCAAAAGATAAAGTTTTAAATGCGATCATCCCCTGATCGTGGTACATTGCAAGGATTCCATCATAATTCTTATACGAACTTGCTCCAAAGAAACCATCTGCTGGGAATGGACCGAATGCTAGTATCTCTTCTTCAAATGCCTTCTGAATGGCAGGAATAATAACATCAATTTCTTCTTTTCCGAGAAGTCCTTCGTCTCCGGCATGAGGATTCAATCCAAGAAGAGCGATCTTTGGTTTTGCAATTCCAAAATCCTGAACCAAACTCTTATGAAGGATTCTGATCTTACTTAAAATTAGGTCTACTGTAAGTGCCTCAGGAACCTTTTGAATAGGAATATGCCCGGTAACAACTCCTAGTCTCAGTCCTCCACTAACCATTAACATCAGATAATCCTCAGCATTGAATTTCTTTGCTAAATATTCTGTATGGCCAGGAAAATCGAAGCTTTCAGATTGAATATTGTGCTTATTGATCGGCGCAGTAACAAGAACATCGACATTATTTTGTTTTAAACCTTCAACTGAAGATTCCAAAGCAGAATATGCCAGTTCTCCGGCCGCCTGACTTGATTTCCCCATCTCGATCTTCACTTCCTTATTCGTTACTTCAATAAGGTTCGCTTTTTTATGATGTGGAGTTCCTGATTTCTCAATGATATTGAAGTTCATGTCTTTTAGACCGATAGCTTTTCTGTAATAAGAAGCTACTTTTGATGAACCATAGATAATTGGAGTGAACAGATCCATCATTCTTGGATCAGATAAACTCTTTAAAATGATCTCATAACCAATTCCATTGATATCTCCATGCGAGATCCCAACTTTTACCTTTTTTATTTTATCGCTAGTTTTTTGCATTGCTCAGATTAAATAGTTTGCAAATATAGACAATCTAGGTCTGTCTGTTAGATTTTAGTCGGTAAGTATTTGTTTTAGATATGCATAGATCAAGCGTACGCCAACACCAGTTCCACCAACACCTCTATATGAATCCTCTTTTGTAGCAAAAGCAGTTCCAGCGATATCTAAATGTATGTATGGATAATCTGTAAAATGTGCTAAGAACTTACCTGCCGAAATGGCTCCACCAAGAGGGCTACCAAGATGTTTGATATCGGCGATCGTACTCTTAAGGTCATCATTATACTCATCCCAGAATGGAAGTTCTGCAAGTCGTTCATATACTTCATCACCGGCAGCTTTCAATTCTGACATATAAGATTCTGATTTTTGTCCCATAGCAACAGAACCATAGCTACCAATTGCTCTTTCAGCCGAACCTGTAAGCGTGGCCATATCAATAACCAGCTCAGGATCATATTGCTTTGCATAAGCGAGCGCATCAGCAAGGATCAATCTTCCTTCAGCATCCGTATTGATCACTTCAACTGTAGTCCCGTCATACATCGTCAATATATCACCATTGGCGTATGCATTTCCATTCGGGCGATTATCTGTAGCCGGGATCAATCCGATCACATAAAGTGGCAGTTCATTACTAACAGCGGCATGCATAGAACCAACAACTGCAGCAGCNCCAGCCATATCACACTTCATATTGTTCATATAATCCTCGATCTTGATATTCAAGCCTCCGGTATCATAAACAACACCTTTACCCACAAGAATGTATGGTTTCTTATTGATCGCATTTTCTGGTTTCCATTCAATGATGTTGAATGTTGGAGGGTCGATACTACCTTTATTTACAGCTAATAAACCACCCATTTTCAGGCTTTCGATCTTCTTTTTATTGAAAACCTCAACTTTTGCATTGGTTTCTTTGAATAAATTTTGAATTTCTTCTGAAAGCTTTGGAGCTGATAGATACGCGATTGGTTCATTTACTAGTGTACGACAGATTCCATTAGCATCACAAACATTGTTTAATTCTTCAAGATCAGCAGCTGTTGCTATCTCTGATACAACCTCAATATCATTTAGTGAATTTCTCTTCTTATCTGCCTTCGTAAAATATTTTAGGAATTGATAATTACTTAAGGCAAGACCTTCTGCGAATGCAAGTAAAAGCTCCTTATTGTCTGGAAAAGAAGCTAACTGAACCTGAATGCATTTGAGTTCATTCAGCATCTTTTGCACATCACATGCTTTCTTTCTTAAGAATTCCTTTTTCTTCTGCTCAGTTTTTGGTTTATCATAAAAAACCACAAAAACATGATGACCCAAACGGTTCAGGATCGCCAGATCTCTTTCGTTCTCTTTTTGTTTACTTATATATTTCAACTCTTCTGCAGAAATAATATCTGCTGGAAGCTGATCAACAGATTCTGCTATAAATACCTGATCTATATCGGTATTGACTTTATTGATTAAGTTTAATTTCATGCTTATATAATTGATTAGTACAAAAATATTAAAATGTGCGGTCTACACATTTAAATTGGCGATCTTTTGTATGATATGTTCAGTTGCATTTTGATTCTCGCTGACATATTTAATACTCTTCATTTTAATTTGATCCTGTAGAATTGGATTTGAGAGCAAATCATCAAACTCCCTTATCATATCATTTCCCGAGTTTACAGATTTAGCCACACCAAGGTTTGAAAGTTCGACCGCTTCAACGAAATTGGCAAAATTTGGCCCGAAGAAAATGGCTTTCCCGTGAACCACCACTTCTAAAATGTTGTGAATACCTTTCCCGAAACCTCCACCGATATATGCCAGCTCAGCGTGGCTATAGCAGTCTTTTAGCCACCCTACTTCATCTATAATCAATATATCACAAGTAGAAGAAAGATCATATGATGATGAGAAACATATATTCGTATCCTTAAACAATCTCTTGATGATTTCAAGATTCTTTTTATCCGGTTCATGTGGAGCGATCACAAGTTTTACATCAGGTCTTGAACAATGATATTTATGGATCACTTCCAGATCTTCCTGCCAAACACTTCCGGCAATTATCAATTGTCTATCATTTTTAAATTTCCTGATCAAATCTAATTTTTTCGGTTTAGCAGTATAATCTGCAAGTCTGTCTAACCTGGGGTTGCCACTTCTAGAGCTATTTTCTAGACCAAACTTGTGCAGCAGCTTAAGACTTTCCTTATCCTGAGTAAAGATCCATCTTGCATTACGAATAAGCGATAAGAACCATTTTGAATATGGTTTAAAGATATAATTTGAATTGGAAATCTTAACGGCGGTCAGAATAAACGGAATATCTCTCTTTTTAAGTTGATCTAAGAGGATATACCAGAATTCGGCTTTTATAAAAATGAACATTGAAGGATCATATAGATTCAAGAACTCACTTACTTTATTATTCTGATCTTCTGGCAAATAACAAATCTCATCTGCAATATGACCGCCCTTAACTTGCTCATATCCCGAATGAGAGAAGAAACTCAGGATGATCTTCCTATCCTTATAGTGAAACTTCAGCTTTTCAATTATAGGTATTGCCATCTCATACTCTCCTAAAGAAGCGCAATGGANGATTACGGAGTTCTTATAATTGGGTGTTTCTTTCTTTCTTGCCTCCTTCCTGGAGTGGATCCATGCTTTCGCTTTAGGATTCCATAAGCTTGCGAATCTTATCAAACGAAAAAATACATAAATACAGATCTGGTATAGAAATCTCATCAAAAGAAGGATAAAGTACAAATTTAATGAAATGTTTATTCAACTTTGCAATGAGGATAAATGCTTAGATAAATATGCTTCTGATGTTGAATAATCCATATTTTTGTATATAGTATTTCTAAAATAAGATTATGTCAAAAATTCAAATGGTTGACTTAAAAGGTCAGTATTCAAAAATTAAAACAGAAGTTGATCAAGCTATAAATGAGGTAATCGAATCTACCGCATTCATTAAAGGGCCTGCTGTTCACAGGTTTCAGGAGAGCCTTGAGAAATACCTAGGCGCCAAGCACGTAATACCATGTGGTAATGGAACTGATGCTTTGCAGATTGCAATGATGGCACTAGGTTTAAAACCAGGTGATGAAGTAATAACTGCATCTTTTACATTCATTGCAACCGCCGAAGTAATAGCTTTATTAGGATTAACACCTGTCTTGGTAGAAGTTGACCCGGACACTTTTAACATTGACCCAGAATCGATTCGCAAAGCAATCACACCGAAGACAAAAGCTATAATTCCTGTACACTTATTTGGACAATGTTCTGACATGGAGGAAGTAATGGAGATAGCCCAAGAACATGATCTTTTTGTAATTGAAGACGCCTGCCAAGCCATTGGCGCTGATTACACTTTTGAAGATGGCAGAAAACAAAAAGCCGGAACCATTGCAGATATTGGTTGTACTTCGTTTTTCCCATCAAAGAATTTGGGGTGCTATGGAGATGGTGGTGCGATTTTCACTAATGATGATGAGCTTGCAAAACAATGTAGAGTTATCTCAAATCATGGAATGCAGATAAGATATTATCATGACATGATCGGAGTAAATTCAAGACTTGATAGCATTCAGGCAGCAGTACTGGATATAAAACTCAAACATCTTGATGAATATGCAAAAGCAAGAAATAAAGCAGCAGAATACTATGATAGAGCATTTAAAGATCATCCAAAACTAAAGATCCCAACCCGCTTCGAGAAATCGACACATGTATTTCATCAATATACTCTTGTTGTAAAAGACATTGAAAGAGATGCGCTTAGGGCATATCTACAAGAGAACGATATTCCTGCTATGATATACTATCCTGTTCCCTTACACCTTCAAAAGGCATATCTTGATCCAAGATATAAGGATGGTGACTTCCCTGTTACAGAAAAATTGAGCAAGTCGGTAATCTCCTTACCAATGCATACTGAATTGGATGAAAATCAGCTATCTTTAATAACTACGACCCTTTTAAAATTTTTAGACAATGAATAAGATTCAAATACATGAAACAGCNGTGGTTGATGAGCCATGCACTATAGGAGAAGGAACCAAAATTTGGCATTTTTCCCATATTATGAAAAATTGTGTTATAGGAGAAGGGTGTAATATCGGACAAAATGTTGTGGTTTCTCCTGAAGTAATTCTTGGAAAAAATGTAAAAATTCAAAACAATGTTTCCATTTATACAGGTGTAGAATGTGAAGATGATGTATTTCTTGGACCATCGATGGTTTTTACGAATATTACCAATCCAAGAAGTGCGGTTATTAGAAGAGATCAATACGCAAAAACAATAGTTAAGCGTGGGGCCTCCATAGGTGCTAATGCAACAATTGTTTGTGGAAATGACATAGGAGCCTATTCATTGATCGGAGCAGGTGCAGTTGTTACTAAAACAGTTCTTGCATTCGCCTTAGTAGTTGGGAATCCAGCTAAACAAATTGGTTGGGTTAGTGAATATGGTCATCGACTTAACTTCAATGAGAATGGAATGGCGAAGTGTCCTGAAAGCAATGATCATTATGAATTAAAAGACGGAATTGTATCTAAAAAATCCTAAAACTAAATACTTAAACAGATGAAAATACTTGTTACTGGTGGAACCGGCTATATAGGTTCGCATACCGTAGTTGAACTGCAAGCTAAAGGTCATGAAGTGATCATCATTGACAATCTTTCAAATTCAAATATCAACGTACTTGATGCTATTGAAAAAATTAGTGGGATCAAACCTGAATTTGAGAATTTCGATTTAGCTGATATGGCTAAAACTGAAGATTTCTTTCAAAGAAATAATGATATCGATGGGATCATTCATTTCGCCGCATTCAAAGCAGTTGGAGAATCGGTAGATAATCCATTGATGTATTATCGTAACAACCTTTACTCATTGGTTAATATTCTTCAGGGGATGAAAGACAATTCTATTCCAAACCTTGTATTTTCTTCATCATGCACTGTTTACGGACAACCAGAAGAATTACCTGTAAATGAAGAAGCGCCTGTACAAAAGGCAGAATCTCCTTATGGAAATACTAAGCAGATCTCTGAAGAAGTAATTTTTGACACAACAAAAGCTTCGGACATTAAAGCTATTGCATTAAGATATTTTAACCCGATCGGTGCGCATGAAAGCACTGAGATCGGTGAGCTTCCGCTAGGAGTTCCAAATAACCTAATGCCATTTATCACACAAACTGCAATTGGCATCAGAGAACAATTAAGTGTTTTTGGTGATGATTATAATACTCCTGATGGTACTGCGATCAGAGATTATATCCATGTTGTGGATCTTGCACAAGCACATGTTATTGCCGTTGAAAGAATGGTAAATAAAAACATGAAAAAAGACTTTGAATACTTCAATTTAGGAACAGGGAATGGTTATTCCGTTTTAGAAGTTATCAAATCTTTTGAAAAGGTTTCGGAGCAGAAACTGAATTATAAGATCGTTGGCAGACGTGCAGGTGATGTTGAACAAGTATGGGCAGATACAAATTTTGCAAATGATGAACTTGGATGGAAGGCTAAGAAGAATATTGATGAGATGACACTTTCAGCCTGGAAATGGGAATTAAAACTTCAAACAGAAAAATAATTGATATGAACAAGACAATCTTAATTACCGGTGGAGCAGGATTTATCGNATCGCATGTAGTTAGACTTTTTGTGAATAAATATCCTGAATATAAGATCATTAACCTCGACAAACTCACTTATGCCGGCAATCTTGCAAATCTAAAAGATGTTGAAGAAGCTGATAATTACAGTTTCGTAAAAGGAGATATTGTAGATGCTGAATTCATTCAAAAACTGTTTGAAGAATATAAATTTGATGGGGTGATCCATCTTGCAGCGGAATCACATGTTGATCGTTCGATCTCAAATCCTACAGAGTTCATTTATACCAATATTGTTGGAACTGTTAATCTGTTAAATGCAGCTAAACATATTTGGAAAGATAATTTTGAAGATAAATTATTCTATCACATTTCTACAGATGAAGTTTATGGTTCTCTAGGTGAAACAGGGATGTTTACCGAAACAACACCTTATGATCCGCATAGCCCATATTCAGCTTCAAAAGCGAGTTCTGATCACTTAGTTAGAGCTTACTTAGATACTTTCGGACTTCCTACACTGGTTTCCAACTGTTCAAATAATTATGGTGGATACCAATTCCCTGAGAAGCTGATCCCATTATTCATTCATAATATCAGAAACAACAAACCTCTTCCGGTTTACGGTAAAGGTGAAAATGTTCGTGATTGGTTATATGTTGTGGATCATGCTGAAGCTATTGATTTGATCTATCATAAAGGTAAAGTTGGAGAAACATACAATATTGGTGGACATAATGAATGGACAAATATCGACCTCATCAGACTTCTTTGTGAGATTATGGATGAGAATTTAGGAAGAGATAAAGGAACATCAGAGAAACTCATCACATATGTAAAAGACAGAGCGGGACACGATCTTAGGTATGCGATCGATTCCAGCAAACTTCAAAATGAATTAGGATGGGTTCCATCACTCCAATTTGATGAAGGACTTCGTAAAACCGTTAAATGGTATCTTGAAAATGAAGATTGGTTGAATAATGTAACTTCCGGAGATTACCTGAAATATTACGACGAACAATATTCTAACAGATAATGATTTGGTCAACATTCGTCTCGGCGAATGTTGACCAATGCTTTCCATGAGAATCGGATTAATAAACCCCAATAAAAAGCTAAAAGATGCCTCAGTACATCTAGGTTTGGGATATTTGGCTTCTTATTCCAGAACTCAACATTCTGATATAAATATTGAATTATTGGATACTCGTGTAGCCAAGAAGAAAGAGTACTCTAGCTTTCTCAATTCCCAGTTTGACCTTATAGCTATTACTGCCTCAAGTCAGGTATTTGAAGAGACCATTGAAATTGCACAGCATTTTAAAAGTAAATCGCCAACATTACCAATCTGTTTGGGTGGAAGTCATGCTTCAACCGAAAAAGAAGCAAGTATTATTGATTTCCCTTTTGATTATGCCATTATTGGTGAAGGAGAGATCTCTTTCAGTAAACTGATCGATCATTTAAAAGGAAACATCAAGATCAAAGAAGTTCCCGGGTTGATCTATAAATCGGATTCAGGAATTCAAAAAAATAATTCTCCAGCATTGATATCAGATCTCGATGAAATTCCCTTTCCGGCATTTGATCTCTTCAAAATGAATCGATATCCACAACATCGGATGACGACCAGTCGAGGTTGCCCTTTCGATTGTGTGTTTTGCAATTCCACAAGCCTATGGACCACAAAATGGAGGAAGCGATCACCTCAGAATTTAGTAGATGAAATCAAATATTTAAATGAAAATCATGGTCAAAAGACCATTTTATTCAATGATGATAGTTTCAATATTGACAAAAAAAGGGTAATCGAATTTTGCAAATCTCTGATTTCAGAAAAATTGGGCATTATATGGTCTACAAGTATTAGGGTTGATCTGATCAATGAAGAAATGGCTTCTTTAATGAAAGAATCGGGTTGCTATAATGTGAGTATCGGGATCGAATCTGCAAATGATAAGGTATTGCAATTAATGAATAAAAGCATTACCAGAGAAAAGATCCAAAAAGGGATTAATATTCTAAGAGAAGCTGGTATTGATGTTTACGGGCAATTTATGATCGGGAATCCTGGAGATACCTTAGACACAATCAAGGAGTCTGTTGCATTTGTGGAGTCGTCAAATTTAACCGGGGCTGAATTTTATACAGCTTTACCATATAAAGGATCTCAACTGTGGGATTTTGTGCAGAAAGAAGCCAATCTGTTGACATCCGAACCAACATATACGTATCATAATTTCAATCCAAGAATTATTTATGAGACGCAAGACTTTCCATATAATGATAGGCTCGAGGCAATACAATTGGTAAGCGAAAAGGGCTACTATTATGGTTTATCGCATGATCACAAAATTCAATTAGTTGATCTTGGAAGGACTCTCGCAAAACTAATCCAGGGAATTCTGAAAGGTAAGTTGGGTAATAAAATTTATCTTTTCCTTAGGTCCGTATACAATAGATATAAATAAAAGCGGCACTCTCTTTTGAGAATGCCGCCATACCAAATAATTTAAGTTAATTCAATTATGAGATTTTTATCTCTCTGCTTAGTTTAACTTTTTCTTCTTCCTTTTTAGGTAAGCTAATACTAAGAATCCCGTTCTCATGTTTAGCAACAATTTTCTCAACATTAATCGATTTAGGTAAGCTGAATGATCTGCTAAAACTGTTGTATCCAAATTCTCTTCTCGAATAATTTGAATTATCAGTTGATGACTCAGCACTGATCGTTAAAACATTCTTCTCGAGATTGATTTTTACATCATCTTTGTTCAAACCAGGGATTGCAAGATCAAGTTCAAAACCCTCATCGGTTTCCTGGATATTTGCTGCTGGTTGGCTAACTGAAGTGCTTTTAAATGTTGTATAATAGTTTGGATCATTAAATAACTGATCAAATAAACTTGAAAATCTTGGTTGGTTATTCCATCTAACTAAATTCATAATTTTTCCTCCGTATTTTGTTTTTAATTTTTTTATTGATTTCTAAAGGAATCTTTTCAAATTTGATACCAGTGCAAAAAACAGTAGCTTTTACGCCATCATGTCAGTTTAATTTAATTTCATCTGTCATCATGGCGCATTTTTGTTGATTTTTTAAGAATCATTGATGAGATTCAATTAAAAACTACTGTATTTTTGTGCTTCAATTATCAGAATGAGTTCAGTTGCCAATAAAATATTAGACTTTTTTAGTTTCAGAAGAATAGCGATTCCTATTGTTATTGGATTGGCTGCAGCGTCTTATTTAGTTTATAAGAACTTCGACTTAAGCGTTTTTAAGAATATCAATTGGAGCTGGACCATTGCATTTTGGCTATTTATGGCGGTTTTACTGATGGGTGTTCGAGCAATTGCCTATATGTATCGCTTAAGAATACTCACCGACAATCAGATCAGTTGGAGAAGAAGTTTTGATACAATCATGCTATGGGAGTTTGCATCTTCAATAACACCATCAATAGTAGGCGGTTCGGCAATTGCATTGTACATCGTTAACAAGGAGGGTATAAATATGGGTCGTACAACTGCGATCGTGCTTATCACCTCACTTTTTGATGAGATCTTTTATATTACTGTAGTACCAATAGTTATTTTCCTCGCGGGCTATGATAGAATATTCACAATCGATGCCGAATTTGCACTTCTGAGTTCAAAAGTAGGGCTGCTAGGAGTTTTCCTTAGCGGATATATCTTTATTGTAATCCTTTCTTTTATCATTTTCTATGGGATTTTCATTAATCCCCGAGGTACAAAATGGATCTTAATCAAGCTATTCAAACTTCCTTTCCTAAAAAAGTGGTTTCAAGGAGCTGTAAATACCGGTGATCAAATTATCACTACTTCAAAAGAAATGAAAGGCAAAGGTGCCATGTTTTGGTTCAAGGTCTATTTTTCAACTTTTATTACCTGGACTGCGCGATTCTGGATGGTTAATTGCATTATTCTTGCATTCATCGCTGTTAATGAACACTTCTTGATCTATGCCAGACAATTGGTTATGTGGGTGATTTTATTGATCAGTCCAACACCGGGAGGAAGTGGCGTTGCTGAGTTTATTTTCTCAGATTTTCTGGGTGAATTTATAACGCCAGGACTCGTTCCAGCCCTGGCGTTCTTATGGAGATTATTAAGTTTTTATCCTTATATCTTTATTGGAGTGATCATATTACCTGCCTGGATCAGACGAGTATATAATCGATCATAAATTATCCGCAGTGGAAGAATTTATTTACTAATTCTAAGATCTTATCTTCATCATCACCTAATTCGGCGCGTAATTGCTGATCATTGAATTTATTTAGGTAATCGATGATCCAGTTTAACATAGCTTCAGTGAATACACCATACTTCAGATAAACTTCTTTTTGTTGTTGTAACATTGCTGCTGATTCTACACAACATGCAGGAAGTTTAGCTAATTCTGCTAATCTTTCTTTATTCTCATCTTCGAAAATGTTAACATCAACGTAGTTTTTCTCAGCATATTCTAATGCATCCTGCATTTCTAAACCGTGTCTTGCAGCAACACATAAACCAGCTAATAATAAGTGAATGTCTGCTGATCCATCCGGACAACGCATCTCAACAGTTTGTTTGTTGCTGAAATCAAAATCGATATCCGGTTCTTGAGGATTTGCATGCTTGATCATATTGTTCTTACCTGACCATCCTAAAGGAACACGTACTAAAACAGAGCGATTTCTGTCTCCCCAACAAATATTTGTAGGAGCTTCCTGGTGAGGAACTAATCTGAAATAAGAAGTTGGATTGGTATTTCCAAATGCAGTTAAAGAAGGAGCAAGGCATAAATAACCTGCGATTGCTTTCTTTGCTACATCACTAAGTTTACCATCCTCAACCATTGCAGTTTTTCCATCTTTAGTGATCTTCGTGTGAATATGCATCCCACTACCTGCTTTACCAACTGTTATCTTAGGTGCGAATGTTACCGTTACACCATATTCATAAGCTAATGAACGAAGAATCCATTTTGCAATGTTTAATTGATCTGCAGCATCCTCAACATTTGTTGGAAGGAATTCGATCTCGTTTTGCTCATAGATCTTACCATTCTTTGTGAAGTTACCTACCTCAGCATGTGCATATTTAATATATCCACCACATTGAGCAATTGCACGCATTGCACGTTCACGAAGCTCACCCCATTTTGCAAAAGGAGTTGATTCATGATATCCTCTTTGATCTTCTGCAAGGAAAAGATCTTCTTCATCACTAATTACATAATATTCCAGCTCACCCATACACTCGAAAGAATATCCAGTCTTATCGATCATGGCTTCATGCGCTTTTCTTAGAATATACTCTGGAGAACTCTCAAATGGAACACCATCTTTAGTATAATAAGAACAAAGAATATCCAAAGTTGGAACTTCTGTAAAAGGATTTAAGAAAGCAGTTTTGTAACGCGGAATGATATATAGATCACTTGATCCGGCTTCCATGAAAGAGAACAAACTTGAACCATCTACACGCTCACCTACTGTAAGAATTGCATCTAAATGTTGCCTGTCATTGATCACGAAGTTTAATGTCTTTAATCGTAAGTCCCAGCCTACGTATCTGAAGTTCACCATTTCGATATTGTGATCTTCGATGTACTTAATCAAATCTGCTTTGGTAAACTCATTAGGGAGTTTATTTAAGTATTGAACCAATGGATTTGGGTTCATTTCAATTGTGTTGTGCATATCGTTAAATTTTTAACACGTAAAAAATGTGGACGGCAAACATAATAAATTTAGTTATACGAACTTAAGTATCAAGCATTAAATTTAATCGTTCTAAATCAAATTTCTTGTCTATTTTTGTTTTTCGAAAACTTTTGAAGTATGAATTTAAGCGAAGTATTGTTTTTTAGCCTTTTTCTGATTTTTATCCTATCAATATTAATGATAGACCTAGGACTTTTTAATAAAAAAAGTCGAATCGTGTCATTCAAAGAATCATTGATCTGGACAAGTGTATGGATAAGCTTTGCATTGGGATTCTATGTTCTTCTTCTTACAAATGGAAAGCTGATCCATGGTATTACTGACATAGAATATTTAAAAAGCATATCAGAAAAATTCCAGCACCAAATAGAGCTGGATGGACTTGGATTTGCAGAAGCAATCAAGGTGTATCAAAACAATCTAGCACTGGAATACATTACCGGTTATTTAATTGAATATGCCTTATCAATTGACAATGTTTTTGTAATGATCATGATCTTCATGGCATTCGGAATTGAACAAAAGTATTATCACAGAGTACTTTTCTGGGGAATCCTTGGAGCAGTGATCATGCGATTCATTTTTATTTTTGGAGCTTCAGCATTAATTCAGGAGTTCACCTGGACATTATATCTTTTCGGATTGCTTCTGGTTTATACTGGAGTAAAAATGTTCCTAACCCGAAACAAAGAAGAAAAGATCGACTCAGCGCATCATCCTGTTGTAAAATTCGCGTCTAAATATTTCGCAGTAGATTCTGCTTATAAAGGGCATTCATTCAGAATTACAAAAGAGAATGGCAAGAAGTACTTCACAACTTTATTTGTGGTATTATTAGTAATTGAGTTTACTGATGTGATCTTCGCGGTAGATTCTGTTCCTGCGATCTTCTCGATCACTAAAGATCCTTATATCGTATTTTTCTCAAACATCTTTGCGATCATTGGCTTAAGATCATTATTCTTCTTATTGATGAATGCAATGAACTACTTCCATTATTTAAAGGTTGGATTGTCAATTCTATTAACATTTATTGGAGTTAAACTACTTGCACATCATTACCTTCACGAAATTGGTTTCGAGACTGTGCATTCACTTTATATCGTTCTTGGAATATTGGGAACAAGTATGATCGCATCATTATTATTCCCTGACAAGAAGAAAGCTTAATTACTTTTTAAGCATCTGGAAATAAGCATCTAATAATTGTTGAGCTGCCATATAGGAGCTTACTTTATTCTCTAGAATATCAGATTGCAACTTCTTAACTAACTGTTTGATTTCAGGTTGATTATGACAGTTTTCGATTAATTGTTCATTGATCATATCATCCATGATCTGAACTGCTTGTCGTTGCCTGTTTTCAGAAAAGTACTCATTTGATTTCGTATGTCCTTCATACTCCTTTAGTAGTTCCCAAACACGATCCATACCTTCATGATGAAGAGCTGAACAAGTTTCAACTTTTGGGGTCCAATCAGAAGCTGTTGGTGGGAATAAATGAAGTGCATTCTCGTATTGAATTCTAGCCAGCTTGGCTTTTTGAAGGTTATCTCCTTCAGCTTTATTGATCAGGATAGCATCCGCCATTTCCATAATTCCGCGTTTAATACCTTGTAATTCATCTCCGGCTCCGGCTAACATTAATAACAAAAAGAAATCGACCATTGAAGCAACCGCTGTTTCCGATTGACCTACCCCTACAGTTTCTACAAAGATCATATCAAAACCAGCGGCTTCACATAGAATTATACTTTCTTTTGTTTTTCTGGCCACGCCACCTAAAGAACCTGCAGATGCAGAAGGACGGATATAAGCATTTTCGTTAACCGCTAAATCCTCCATTCTGGTTTTGTCTCCCAAAATACTTCCTTTAGTACGCTGACTGCTTGGATCAATTGCAAGAACGGCTACTCTTTTCCCTTGCTTGATTAAGTGCATCCCGAAGGCCTCTATAAATGTTGATTTTCCAACACCTGGAACTCCGGTAATTCCAAGTCTGAAAGAATTTCCGGAATGAGGCAAACATTTTTCAATAATTTCCTGAGCCATCATCTGGTGAACAGGAAGTGCACTTTCAATTAAGGTGATCGCCTTACTCAATATCATACGATTTCCACTCAAAATACCATCAACATACTCATCCAATGGAAGTAAAGAAGATTTTCTTCCTATTAGCTTTTGAATGGCATTTTGATTTATCGAAGAAGGCTGTTCAATGCCTCCCTGAACATGTAAGGCAGATTCACTATTCTTGTTTTTCTTAGTCATGCATCCTTAATTGAAATACAAAGATACAGATTAATAAAGTTGGGTAAAGAGAAGATTTTTAAATTAGATAATCCCAGCTTTTTTCAGCCCTTTTGATTTCTTAAGCACCTCTGCAATAGCTTTTGTTATAGATCTTGCCGAGATTGTAGCCCCAGAAATTGCATCCACATTTCGCCCATGTTGAATCTCAGAATCAGGCGTAAAACCTATAAATTGGGATAGCCATCTTTTGTTTGTAATTTCTACACCGTGAGTTTCATTGTATTCTAGAAGTCTTACCAATAAAACTTCCAGATCATAAGTTAAAAAAACCATGAACGTATATTCTTCATATCGACTTCTGCCTTCGTCGATGAAGATAAAGCCTAACCTCTTCTGATTCACTTCAATATGATAAAGTTGATCTGATCTTAAATTGAAATCCAACATAATCAGTTGTTCATCAGTCACATGAACCTCAGATTTCTTGATGTTCTTTGTCTCTAAATGCTTTTTTAGATATCGATCCATCCTTCGATCCCTTAAAGCCATCATGTTTGAGCAAACTGCGGAAAAACCAAAAGCAAATAGCAAGAGAACAAGAATTAATTTTCTATAATTAATATTCATATCAGTACATTAGAATAGCATCCGCCTTTAGACGGATGCTTTATATTAATCAACAAAATGTTGATTTTAATTAGAACCAAACTGCAAGCCCGGCATTGAATTGCTTGCTGTATTTATCAGCGTCTTTTGCTTTTCTGAACTGAAGATCTGCTTTTAAAACAACTCCATCAGCAATTTTATATCCTAAACCTGTTACGATATCGTGCAGATTATATTTATCAAGTTGAGACGTGCCACCTTCAACATCAGATTGAGTATTATATTTTTCATAACGAACGAATGCAACTAAGGCTTGGTCTTCAGTTTTTACTTCAAATAATCTGAATAGGTCATAAGCTACCTCTGCATAGTATCCGTAAAATTTAGATCCTGCATTACTCCCTGTGAATGCATTATATTCTTTTGTATTTGACAAACTACCGAAAATATATGAACCACGGAATGAGAATCCCGACTGATTATAACGAGCATCTAATCCAAACATTTTCATTCCAACTCTCGAAGAATCTGCCTGAGCAACTAAGAAATCATCGGTAGTATCTAAGCCATCAAACATTGTAGATTGAGTTTTACCTAAATATCCGGCAAATCCAATATTTAAATTCCTAATTGCGTAATAATCAAACTTAAATGACAGGTTTGGAGAACTCATGATGGATTCTGCTCCTTTTTGACGTCCACTTCTAACGCCACCACCATTGATTTTTGCAGAACCATTGTCGTATCCTTTAAGACCATTAACTAAATATAATTGATATTTAAATCCTGCATCCTGAAACTTACCACTGATACCGGCACCGATCTCTCTCCAGGTTGTAGGAACAATCTTATTTGCAATACGCGGTCTTTCAACACCATTAAAAGTGGTAGATTCATGATACTCATTAATGATTCCCATTGGAATTAACATTAACCCTGCATTAAGGTTCATAAAATCTGTAAGCCTATATCTAATAAAGGCTTGTTCTAAATATACCTCTTTAACATGCTCGAACTCTATTTCTGCAACAAAGTCAACTCGATCACTAAATCTATATGCTAAAAACGTGATGAATCTTTGAACATCTAATTCTCCATTTGATCTGATGTCACCGCCATATGGCTGATTATAATTAACCTCTCCGTAACCTCCAATTTTCAATCTGGCATCATCTCTATCTAATAATGAATTGGCTATATTTATTCGATCTAAATATTTTGCAGATGAGTCAATTCTTACATTTGTTTCCTTATCAACATTTTGAGCATCTGCAATAATTGCAAACACCATCAATGCACATACTACTAAAAAAAACTTTTTCATTTTACAATTTTATTTTTATTTGGTTTAAATTAAGATTTGTGCAAATCTACCAAATAATTTATTCTCAAACTGTCTAACCATTAAAAAGTTATAGTGTTATTTATCATATTTCTAAATAAGAAAATAGCTTTGATTATAAGAAACTTCTTATTTAGACAACATCAATCAGCCCAAGGCATTGATTCTATTGCATTTGAAGACAATCAGTCTTATTTAGACTAATGTATGTTTTAAAATTATTAGTGATTCTTTATTTAGAAACTTGGTCGAAATTAATCCACAAGTCAAATTTATAGTTATTATTAGATGTATTCCCATTAACAAAAAAACAAGTTTAAGCTTAGAAGTACCTATAATGCTTTACAATTGTTGGCTCTTTTTCATGCGACTCTCTATTTCTCTGGTTTTTGTAATATATTTATGCTTCTTTAAACATAACAAATAAACTTTTATGGAAAAAAATCTTGAGAATATCCTTAACGCCAGAAACATAAAACCCACTGCAATGAGAACATTGGTGTTACAAATTCTTTTGGATCAAAATTCAGCAATAAGTCTTCCGGAATTAGAACAAAAATTCTATAAAGCTGACAAATCTACAATTTACAGAACGCTGAAAACTTTTCTAAATCATCGACTCATACATTCAATTGAAGATGGCACTGGCTCATTAAGATATGCCGTTTGTAAAGAATCATGTAATTGTGAGCCAGAGCAATTACACGTTCACTTTTTATGCAATAATTGCAATTCAACTTTTTGCCTTTTGAATTCTCCTATTCCAATTATTGAACTTCCAAAAGGTTTTAAACAAACGAGCTCAAACTTTGTGATTAAAGGAGTTTGCTTAGCCTGCTCAAAATAACATTGCAACCCAATTGCAAGTAATTACATCTATATTTGCAGTAACCCTTTTAGAATTATACTTATATAAACATGAAGATCGTTGCTATTATTCTTTCAATATATGTTCTGGCTCTTACAGCCATGCCATGCAATGACTCTCATCGTGATGACTTTAACTTTGATAACATTGAATTTACCGAACTCGATCATGACCAATTTGACAATATAGATACATGCACCCCGTTTTGCTATTGTAATTGTTGTCAATCTCTTTCATTACTACTCCTTTATAATTATGGCTCTTTTAATAATCCAAAAGCAGAAAAGGAGCTTCCATATATAACTCAAATCGAGATTTTATTGCCTGAATTCTATTGGAGACCGCCCCAAATCTAAATTTATTTATTGAAAGTATAAATACCTTTAATTTCTAAGTCTTTGCTTCCAAATAAAAGCAAACCTGCTTGTCACTTAGGTAATTACTTCTCGCACATTAACTTTTATCAAATTAAGAATTTAGCATTCATAATCCTTATAAAAGTAATGAAATGAAAAAAAGAAAAATAAATAAAGAAGCTTTAAAAAAGAAAGAAATTCTTGACAACAAGCGATTTAACAAAACCATTCTAATTAGTTTTATGATACTATCTCTTTTAATATTTACTGTCTTAATTTTTTACACCTACAGGTGTAGCACTTTATTTTATTATAGAACACGTGTGCTTTATGGGAAGGAAATATCATCAGATCTAGTATGTTTTAATGAAAATAAATTGAAGCATCACAAAACTATACCGTTTAAATATAACCACAATAATTTTTATGTGTGTAGTAATAATTGCAAGTTAAGCTTAACAATAAACTATAATAAAGTAGCGATGGCCTTAGATGCATTTTCAGGTGATACTATTTTAAAATCAAGAGCTATTATCGGATTAAAAAAGAAAAAAAATCCGACTATAGTTTATTTTAAAAACAAGGTGAATTTTAACCGCTACTACAGGAAACAAAACAAGAAATAATTATTAAATAAAAAATGAGATGATAAACAATATTATATCTTTTTCAATTAAGAACAAGGCACTCATTTCAATTTTGACAATCGGGCTTATTATAGGTGGAATTTATTCTATGACCCGAGTGCCGCTTGATGCTGTGCCAGATATTACAAACAATCAGGTTCTGGTTATAACAACTGCCCCGAATCTGGGAACCGAGGATATTGAACAATTCGTATCTTATCAAGTAGAGTTAGCAGTAGCAAATCTACCAGGTGTAATAGAAATAAGATCGGTTTCCAGATTCGGTCTTTCAGTTGTAACAATAGTGTTTGAAGATAAGATGGGAACCTATTTGCCACGACAATTGGTGAGCGAGGCTTTGGCAGAAATAAAAGAGAAAATCCCTGAAGGATTTGCCGAACCATTTATGGCTCCAATAAGTACAGGTCTGGGCGAAATCTATCAATATACACTAGAACTACAGGAGGGGTTTGAAGATCAATATGACGATGTGGAACTTCGCACCATGCAAGAATGGATTGTGAAGAGACAAATGGCTATGTTGCCTGGCGTGGTAGAAGTAAATTCTTTTGGAGGCAGAGTTAAACAATATGAGGTTTCAATAAACCCAGATAAGCTTCGGAGTATGGGCCTAACTATTTCCGATGTATTTGAAGCTCTTGAATCTAACAATCAAAATACCGGAGGGGCTTATATTGAGAAAAATCATCAGGCTAATTTTATTCGCGGAGAAGGTTTAATGAGATCTTTAGATGATATTAACAACACTCTAGTTGTTAATATTAACAACCAACCTATTTTCGTTCGAGATATAGCTGAGGTTAAGTACGGAAGCTTTTTGCGTTATGGAGCATTTACTAAAGATGGAAAAGGCGAAGCTGTTGGAGGAATTGTAATGATGCTTAAGGGGGAAAACTCTAATAACGTGATTAAACGCGTAAAAGAACGAATGGAGTTAATTCAAAAATCATTACCTGAAGGAGTTAAGATAAAACCTTTTCTAGACCGAAGTAGACTAATTAAAAGTACAACCTCTACCGTAGCAGAAAATTTAACTTTAGGTGCGTTAATCGTAATATTTGTATTAGTTATATTCCTTGGAAATCTAAGAGGTGGTTTAATAGTCGCTTCAACAATACCTTTAGCTCTATTATTTGCTTTCATAATGATGTACTTCTTTGGCGTCTGGGCAAATTTAATGAGTCTTGGAGCTATTGATTTTGGGATTCTAGTAGATGGTGCCGTTATTATTGTCGAAAGCATGATATTTTACCTTCATCAAAAAGGATTTATAGGTAAAAAACTTAGTGTTGAAGAAAGAAATGAAATTGCATTTAATTCATCTAGCAAGATGATGAATGCTGCATTTTTCGGACAAATTATAATTTTAATTGTATTTATTCCAATTATGGTTTTGCAGGGAGTTGAAGGGAAAATGTTTAAGCCTATGGCAATGACTTTTGGATTCGCAGTATTAGGTGTAGCAGTGCTTAGTTTGACTTATATTCCGATGATGGCTTCTGTTTTCCTCAATGCTCCTAAGACAGACAAGAAAACATTTGGAGAAAGAGCCGTAAATAAAATTGAAAATCTTTACAAACCTATTATTAATTGGGCACTAAATAAAAGTAAGATTGTTATTGGAGTTGCTGTTATATTGCTAATTAGTGGAGGTTTTTTATTTAGCCGAATGGGAGCAGAGTTTATTCCTCAATTAGATGAAGGGGATTTTGCATTTCAAGCTTTTTTGAAACCCGGTACTTCACTAAGTGAGGTTCATAAAACATCTACAAGAATTGAGCAGATTGTTATGGCTAATTTCCCAGATGAAGTGGAGTCTATACAAAGCAGGATTGGAGTAGCTGATTTACCAATGGATCCTATGCCGATTGATATAGCAGATTTATTTGTCATCCTAAAACCTCAAGATCAATGGACAAAAGCGAACTCTAAACAAGATTTAATTGATCAGGTAAGAAAAAAAGTTAGCGTATTACCAGGTATTAATTATGAATTCACACAACCTATAGAAATGCGATTTAACGAATTGCTTACCGGTATACGTCAAGATATAGCTGTGAAGTTATATGGAGATGACTTAAACATCTTAGCAGACAAAGCTGAAGAAATTGCTGGGCTTATTGCCAATGTAGATGGAGTTGCAGCTGTTAAGGCTGAAGCAACACGTGGCTTACCTCAAATTACTGTTAGATACGATCGGAATAAACTAGGCAGATACGGCTTAAACATTAATGAACTTAATGTGGTGATTCAGGCCGCTTTTAGTGGAGGAATAGCAGGTGTTATCTATGAAGGTGAGAGAATGTTTGATTTAGTTGTTAGGCTTGATGAATCGCATAGGACAAGTATAGATGATATAAGAAATCTATATGTTAATTTATTCGATGGTCAACAAATTCCACTTAAGGAGGTCGCTGATATTAGTTATCAACCTGGTCCCATGCAAATTAGTCGGGATAATACGAACAGAAGGACATACGTTGGAATTAATGTAGAAGGTAGGGATATAAAGTCATTAGTTAAAGAAATAGAAAGCATACTTGATGAAAAACTTGACCTTCCAAGTGGGTATTACATTAGATATGGTGGAGCGTTTGAAAATCTTGAACGTGCAACAAAACGACTTAGCTTAGTGGTCCCCTTAACTCTTGTATTAATTTTCATGCTGGTTTTCTTTGCTGTAAAATCATTTAGGCAAACTTTAATGATATATGTGGCTGTTCCATTTGCGGCGGTTGGAGGGATTTTTGCATTGTATTTACGTGATATGCCACTAAGTATTTCGGCCGGTGTAGGGTTTATCGTACTGTTTGGTGTTGCTGTCCTTAATGGCTTAGAGTTAGTTAGCGGGTTTAATGAAATGAAAAGAGAAGGTAAACTTCATATCAATGACATTATAAAGAAGGGTTCAATTAGGCGTATTCGACCAATTTTATTAACTGCTTCCACAGATATTCTTGGCTTTTTGCCAATGGCAATTTCTGTATCAGCTGGAGCAGAAGTACAAAGACCCTTAGCAACAGTCGTTATTGGTGGTATGCTAACCGCAACAATCTTAACATTGTTAGTTCTACCCGTATTGTATAAATACATTGAAACCCGAAAGGATCAGATAAAGAATCTAAATCCAAACCCGGTAGTACTTAGTCTTCTATTATTGTTTGT
>PARP01000053.1 GCA_002711565.1 Bacteroidota bacterium | reverse complement strand
TAAAATGAAAAAAGTAAGTATCCTATTTATTGTTCTGGTATGCGCTATTGCCTGTGGTAAGAGCGATATGGTCGACCCTGAAGAGATTCCACAATGGTTAAAGACAGAGATCCAGAATATGGAATCAGAAATGTTTGAAGATCCACATTCTATGCATCATAATGCAGCATGGATCAGATACACCTATAAAAACAATTTCTATTATGAGTATTATAGTCCCTTAATGTCTTCTTTTCCGAAACCTTATGACGAAGCAAGAGCACATGCTTTTCTCGATCCATCAATGCTTGAGACCTACCGTTCGGAAAGGAAGAATAAAAAATACGTTTGGAAAGGACCTCAGTTTACTGACATAAATTAATTACGGATTTCAAATTACGAATTACGAATTCTGTTTTATTTTTTTCTTCATAGTTAATTGTATAGAACCAATTATTCTAAGTAATTCTCTTGCATCATTTCTTAGTTCTTCCGAAAGGTTCTTATCCAAGTAACTTGTCTCCATGAGTAATTTTATCCAGAAAAGGCTTTCTCTTGTTTCCTTATATGAAATTGAAATTTTTGAAAGAAAATCCTTAGATGATTGTGCTCCCAAAGCCTCTTCGATATTAGCAGCTATTGAGGTCGAAGATCTTAAAAATTGTTTACTAAGAACATACTCCCTTTTCACATTAATAAGTTCTTTATAAGCGTACACAGATTTCACAGCAAAACGAAAGCTTTTTTCTTGTATTAGATTATTTGATTTCATGATTCAATGGATTAAACTTCTACTTATCAATTCCAAAAAACCAATTTCGTCCGCTATTAAATTTAAATTTGTAATTCGTAATTCGTAATTCGTAATTAAAAAAAGCTGTCTAGCAGCTTTTTATTTATCCTTTCGCCCATTCGGCTTCAACATCTTCTATGCTTTTTGGTTTAGGTTTACCGAGTAACTCGTAACCAGTTTCTGTAATTAGGAAGTCTTCCTCATTTCGAATGCCTCCAAAATCCTTGAACTTTTCGATCTTATCAAAATTCAGGAATTCTGCATTATGATTCTTAGCTTTCCACTGATCGATCAATTCAGGAATAAAATAGATTCCCGGCTCGATAGTTAACACAAATCCAGGTTCTAAATTTCTTCCCAATCTAAGTGATTTCAAACCGAATTGAGTTGATTTAGGTTCACCACCATATCCAACATAAACTTCTCCTAGGTCTTCCATATCGTGAACATCCAATCCCATCATATGACCTAAACCACAAGGGAAGAATAATGCATGTGCTCCATTAGCAACAGCATCATCAACATTACCTTTCATTAATCCCATTGACTGTAAACCTCTAACGATCACTCTTGCAGATTCAAAATAAACCTCTTTAAAAGGAATACCAGGTTTAAGCATATCAATAGCTTTATTATGGCTATCTAATGTGATATTATAGATCTCTCTTTGTAGATCTGTGAATTTACCATTTACAGGAACCGTAGATGAAAGATCCGCACAATATCCTGACACAAGCTCTGCACCGGCATCAAGCAAGAACATATCACCGTCTTTTAGTGTATTTCCATGATAGTGATTATGTAGAGTTTGTCCATTAATTGTAGCAATGATCGGGAATGAAGTTTGACCACCATCAGCAACGGCAACTTGCTGTACTGCTGCAGCTATTTGTGCTTCCGTTACACCTGGCTTTGCCATTCTCATTGCCATGGTATGCATATCTACAGAAACGTCAGCAGCATGGTGTAATAACTGGACTTCCTCAGCTGATTTATAATTGCGCTGATTCACCACTCCATTGATCAATGTTACTGATGCCTGAGCTGCCTGATCTTTTGGTTCAACACCAAGCCATTCATATAATTTGATCTTATTTTCATATCTGTAAGGAGGCAAGAAGTGGATCTTTCTACCTGCCTTTACAGCTTCACTAAGCTTTAATTGTAAAGCCTCCAGATCTGCAGTTTTTGAAACACCAAATGCTACTGCCTGTTCAGCAATCGTAGGTTGTGGTCCCATCCATACAAAGTCCTCAACGGTTAGATCATTTCCGTAAATGAAATCCTCACCACTTTCACAATCCAGTGTACCGGCCATAAAAGGGTGATTCATTCCAAAAAAGTATAGGAATGTACTATCCTGACGGAAATGAAAAATATTATCGAAATAATTCATTGGGCTATCATTATTACCCAATAACAGGATCAATCCTGATCCAACGCTCTCTCTTAGCTTCGCTCTTCTTTTTAAATAAGTCTCTTTTGAAAACATAAGTTGATTTTTTTATTTTCCTCCGGCAGGAAGATTATCCATTAAATATTTTAACATGCTCATTCTTAAATGCAATGAGGTATTTTCTCTTTCATAAATTCCATGTGCACGCATTGGATATTCCAGCATCATGAAATATTTATTGTGTTTGATCAATTCGTCTACCAACATTTCAAGCGACTGATAATGAACATTATCATCTCCAGAACCGTGGATCAACAATAAATTTCCTTCTAATTGCTTAGCCCAAGTGATCGGACTTCCATCTCTAAATCCATCAGGATTATCACTTGGAATACTCATATATCTTTCCTGATATGTGGCATCATATAACTTTTGGTCGCTAACAAAAGCAACAGCAATACCTGTTTTATAAATATCAGGATGCTTAAACATGCAGTTCAGGGTCATGGAACCCCCTCCACTCCAACCCCAAATACCAATACGATCGGGGTCAACAAAATCCCATTTCATGATCTCTTTGGCAGCAGCTGCTTGATCTTCTGTAGCAATGATCCCGATCTTCTTATATACACTTTTACGCCAGTCACGTCCTCTTGGAACATTAGCACCACGATTATCGATACTCATAACGATATAACCTTGCTGTGCAATGAATTCATGCCAGAAATCGCGACCCCAATTATTCTGCACTGTACTTCCTGCAGGCTCTCCATATAAATAAAAGAAAACAGGATACTTCTTCGTAGGATCAAAATCAAGAGGCTTGATCATCCACCCATCTAAAATAAGATCATCCGAAATGTTTAGTTTGAAGAACTCTTTCTTTGGGATCGCATGTTTATTGAGTTTTGCTTTAAGCTCACCATTATTTTCTAAAACCCTAAGTACTTTATGGTTTGGCAATTTCACAACATCGATCTGAGGAGGTGTCATCGCATTTTGGAAGGTATGGATCGCATATTTTCCATCCGGCGAAATATTGTATGAATGATGTCCTACCTGATCTTCAGGACTCAACCTCTGAGGTTTGCCTTTCCCATTGATCTTTGCACGATACAAATATCTCTCTGTATTAACATCCGTAGAAATGTAGTATAACCAGCCTCCTTTTTTATCGATCGTTAATAGGCTGATGATCTCAAAATCTCCTTTAGTTATAGGTACAACTTCTCCGGTTCTTGATACCCTTTGCATGTGAAGCCATCCACTGTGATCACTTCTCCATGTGAAATACTTTCCATTATCCAGCCATGTCAGATCATCATAAACATCTAACCAGGTTTCAACTTTTTCTTTATGGATTAGTTTTGATTCACCACTGATCACATTGCTAAAGAAAACTTTATTCGTATTCTGTTTACGGTTAAGTTGCTGAACGATCAACTCTTCATTGGAATAAGCCCAGTCCATACGTGCTAAATAATGATCTCTCGGATCTCCCGGAATATTCATCCAATTGACCTCCTTATCATCAATATTTACAACTCCAATTTTGGCTGATGAAATTGTTGTCCCAACTTTTGGATATGGAAGAGGGATCAGTTTAGGGTATATAGAATCAATATTATTGATCATATAGAATGTTCCTGTACCTTCTGTATCCAATTGCCAGAATGCGATTTTTTTGCTGTCGGGACTCCAGCGGAAACCATCTCTACAACTCAGTTCTTCCTCATAAACCCAATCAAAGGTTCCATTAATGATATTTTCACCACCATCGGTAGTTAGAGCGGTGATAGACTCTGTTGCTATATCCTCGACATAAACATTCAGCTCACTTACATAAGCTACTTTTTCGGCATTGGGTGAGAATTTGGCAAACATTAAAGTAGCCTCTTTCAAGCCTTTACCGATCTGTTGTAACTTCTTGCTTTCGAGATTCAAGATCCAATAATCTCCTCGGGTATGGTAACGCCACACCCTACGGGTGTTTGTAAAGATCAACATTAACTTACCATTATCAGACCACGCATAATCTCTTATTGATAAAGGCTCTGATTTGCCTTCAGGGATGAGTAGATCTGAATTGATAAGAACAGAACGCTCACCGGTTTCAGGATTGTATTTTATGATATCTCGTTTACCGGTTTCGGGTGAAACTTCAAGGGTTGTATAACCGCTTCCATCTTCTAACCAGCGTGCCGGCCCGAAGCCTTTAGTGCGAAATTCATAATCCTTGTACATCTTTTCCAATGTCAATTCCTGCTTTTGAGCAAAGGCAACAAATGTGATACAGGAAATAGCAAAAACTAATAGAATCTTAGGGGTTGATCTCATGATATGTATGTTATTTTTTATTGCAATTTACGAAATCTGCATATTATGCTTTCCATGCTTCTCATCAATAAGACAGAACTAGACCATCTCGACTAATCTTTGGATGAACAGTTCGAAATCTATGCCCATCTCTACATGCATTTTTGTATCTTTAGTTGACTAAAAAACCTAGTGACTTTATTAAACCGTGCTCCCGAATGCCTCATAAAGACAAGTATTACAGTATTGAAAATGGACAGATTTTAGTGCATGTATTTAAGGGTGAGATAGATTATAACAATATTGTGGAAAGCTATCAATATATCCATGAAAATCAACTTCTTAAACCAGAACACAAAGGGATTATTTCTCATTGCCTGGATGCCAAATTCAACCTAAGCAAAGAACATAAACAATTATTTATAAACTGCATAGAAACCAATATTCCAAGGCATATTAAAATGGCGCCTTTGATAGATTCAACTGATATTATTTATCCGATGATGCATGCTGCGGTTATTCCTAACCATATGTTAAAGCCGTTCAGCACTATTGAAGGAGCCATTGATTGGATCATAAATCAATAGTATGGAAATTATATCAATAAAGGATATTCTTGAATTTGAAATACTTAAAATTGGTGATGTTCAAATTCAGATAGTAACACTTTTAGCAATTCTGATCACATTTCTAATAACCAAGTTAGGATTATGGTTGATCAGAAAGGCATTGTTTAGGGTCAGAAAGTCGAGCATACTGGACTCTGGCAATAAATATGCTCTTTATCAGATCATTAAATATGTGGTTTGGGTTATCGCGCTAAGTATCATTTTAGAAACAATTGGTGTTGATGTTACAGTTCTGATCGCTGGTTCGGCAGCATTATTAGTTGGAATTGGACTAGGCTTACAACAAACTTTTAATGATATCATTTCCGGATTGATATTACTCACAGAACGCTCCATTAAAGTTGATGATGTTCTGGAAATTGATGGTGATATTGTAAAAATGACTGAGATCGGATTGAGAACATCGAAAGGCACCAATCGGGATGATATTTCAGTAATTATCCCTAATTCTTCGATCACGACAAGCAAAGTGATAAACTGGAGCCACCAGATCATGAAAACCAGATTTAAGGTAGATGTTGGTGTAGCTTATGGAAGTGATCTTCCATTAGTTGAAAAGGTTTTGAAAGAAGCTGCACAAGAACATCCTCTGGTGATTGCTAAAGAAAAAGTTGATGTTTGGTTTATTGGTTTTAATAATTCTTCTTTAGATTTTCAGGTTCTTTTCTTCAGTGAGAATGTTTTTAGAATTGAAAAAGTTAAGAGTGACATTCGAAAGATCATTGATAGAAAATTCAGAGAGAATAAAATTGCAATTCCATTCCCACAATTGGATCTTCACGTTAAAAATAAATAACATTCTGGGCATTGCCCATTTTTAAAATGGGCAATGCCCCATCCATTCAACCGAATACCTATGAAAAAAATCACTTTATTATTCACGATTACACTTATACTTTCAGCCTGTAATTACCATACTGAAGAGGATACCAATAAGAATCTATCTGAGGCACCAGCCTACACTGCTGAAGAAATAAAAGCAGAAACCATTCGTGCCTGGAATGCTTATAAAACCTATGCGTGGGGTTATGATGTATTACTTCCCCTTTCAAAACAAGGCTATAATTGGTATGAGGAATCGTTAGGAATATCACCCTTTGATGCTTTTAGCACTTTGGCGATCATGGGATTTGATAAGGAATCGCAGGAAATCGTCGAATATGCTTTAGAAAAGAACTGGGATCAGGATATATACGTTCAGGTTTTTGAAGTAAATATCAGAATTCTAGGTGGCTTACTTGCCATGTACGACTTTACACAAGATCCAAGAATACTTGCTAAAGTGCAAGACTTTGGTGACCGAATTTTACCTGCTTTTGATTCTCCTACAGGAATCCCATATCACTCTGTGAACCTAAAAACCGGAGAGACCAAAGGAAATGTGATCAATGTTGCTCAGGCTGCGACCTATTTGGTTGAATTCGGGATTTTAAGTTATTATACACAAGATCCAAAATATTATCAGGCGGCTAAAAAAGCTTCAAGAGCCATCTTTGACAGGAATTCGAAAATTGGATTACCTGGAGATTATATCAATATTGAAAGTGGTGAATGGACTAATAACTGGAGTCACCTTCAGGCGGGAGTTGATTCGTATTATGAGTATATGTTGAAAGCTTACCTCCTCTTTGGTGATGAAGATGTAAAAGAGATGTGGGATTTCAGTCTTGATAAGATCAATCAGTATTTATCTCAAAAACACAATGGAATGCAGTTCTATGCATGTGTAGATATGCATAATGGAGAGGTGACGAAGAAATCTATGTCTTTATATGATGCTTTCTTCCCTGCAATGCAAGCCATGGCGGGCGATCTCGAAAATGCGGAAGCGAATATGGCTAGTTGGGATTGGGTTTGGGATAAGTTCGGTTTACTTCCTACCAGATATTTATGGGAAGCTGATTCTGTTGAATATGCTAATTCAGAATTAAATCCTGAGATCATCGAATCTGCCTACTATTTACATCAAATCACTGGAAAAGAAAAGTACATCAATATGATCTATAAATATTGGCAAGATCTAAATATGTGCTGTAGAAATGATGTAGCCTTCCATGCGGTTAAAAATGTAGAAACCATGGAAGAAAGGGATTATCTTGCCACATACTTCTATGCAGAAACTTTAAAGTATTTCTTTGTAGCAGTAGCTGATAAAGAAGTATTTGATTTCAATGATTATATTTTCAATACCGAAGCACACCCATTTAAAAAGAGTCATTTCGACCCTGTAAAAACAAAAATTTATCTTGGATTATAGCCCTCTAAACCTATGAAAAAAACATTACTTCTGATCAGCTTAGCATTCATGATCATAGCCTGTGATAACACAACCGAATATCGTGAGTATGGAAACTCTTACAATTTGGTTCCTGCACCAAAGAAGTTTGAAGTTGGAGCTTCAGCCATAGCACTTACCGTAGAAAGCAAAATGTATACTAATGAAAGTGAATTGGAAAAGCTATTGCTGTTGTTTCAGAAAGAGTTAAAGCTGGTTCATAATTTCGAGATTGGCATATCAAACAAAAAGGACAAATCCGCAGATATCATTTTTGAATTAAATGATGAATATAAGAAAGAAGAATATTCTATTAAAATTGATAAAAAGATCAATGTTAAGGCCGGTAGTTATCAGGCAGCAGTAATGGCTAAGAACACTTTATTGCAGCATGCTAGTCATAAGGATGGATTAGTATTTAACGAACTTAAAATTCACGATTATCCGGATGCAGAATACCGTGGTTTAATGATCGATCTGGCTCGTAATTGGCATACAATTGATCAGCTAAAACAACTGATTGATATGGCTTCCTATTATAAATTGAATTATGTTCAGTTACACTTTACCGACTATCAATCCTACACATTACCATCTAAGCATTATCCAAATCTGGCAACCGAAAATAAAACCTATTCATTTGATGAATTAAAAGATTTGGAAGCATATTCGCAATTACGCGGAATCACTATTATTCCAGAGATCGATGTGCCAGGACATTCTCTTCAGTTTACTGAAAAGTATCCGGAGATATTTGGCATAAAGGATATCAAAGAAAACCCATGGATCATTAATATGGGAAAAGAAGAGGTTTATGAAGCACTGGATCTTCTAATAGGTGAAATGTGCGAGATCTTTAGCTCAACACCTTATTTCCACATTGGAGGTGATGAAGCAATTTTCCACAAAGTGATGGATGATCCAGATGTTCAGAATTACATCAAAGAACATGGCATTGAGAATGATGCGCATGAACTATATCGACATTTCATTGTTAGAATGAATGATATCGTTAAGAACAACAAAAAGCAATTATGTGTTTGGGAAGGCTTCCGACCTAAAGGAATTATTCCAATTCCAAAAGATATTATTGTGTATGAATATGAAACCAATAGATACTTACCACAGGAGTTAATAAGAGATGGATACACAGTTGTAAATACTTCTTGGAAACCTCTATATGTTGTAAACAAAAAGAAATGGGAGCCTAAGACTATCTACGATTGGAACTTATGGCATTGGGGCAATTGGTTCCCTAAAGCACCTTCATTTGAGCCTATTCAACTCGAAAAAACACCATTGATCATCGGCGGACAAATGTGTGCATGGGAACAAGCTGCAGATAAAGAAGTGCCTAGTCTTCGTAAACGACTACCTGTGTTCCTTGAACGGATATGGAATACGGAAAAGAAAATGGACTTTGAATCATTTATGGTAATCTTGGAGCAAACTGATTCTAACTTAACGAAGTTGATTAAGGATGACAGACAAGACAGCTTACTACATGGACACAATTTTACTGCAGAAATGGAGTAGATAAAGTTCTTTCAATAGTACAAATATCAGATCATTAAACGCTTAAATAATTTAGAAATGTTTTTTTCTGGAAGATCCTTAATCATATTAATTGCAATATTCTTCACTAGTTCAATTATTGCTCAAAACAGATTAAATGTAGTTCCAGAAGTAAAATTCTGGGAGTTTTCAGATGACTATTTTAGGTATCAAAACGTTTGTGTTACTCAAACAAATCTAGTGTTTCATGAAAGCAATGTTTTAATTAAACTTTTTAAAGATGAGTTAAGGCATCTTGGAATTGAAGTGGTAAATAATCCGACAAAGAAAAGCTTGCATCTACATTTCATCAACACTTTAGCATTTGACACAATTCAGAAAGAATCATACTCTATTGCTTTAGATAAAAAAACCAACATTCGGGCTTCTACACATGAAGGATTTGTTAATGCAACAAGAACCATACTTCAACTACTTTCACAAGATCAGTATCAAAATCAATTACCTATAGGAAGGATTAAGGATTATTCTAGTTATGATAAGCGAATGCTTCTTATCGATGTAGCAAGAAAATTCTTTACAATTGAAGAGATCAAAGATTTTATTAGGATCATGGCTTGGGTTAAGATGAATGAACTTCATCTCCACTTAAGCGATAATTCATGGGGAGGGTATAGTGCGTATCGTCTTCCAAGTGAAAAATATCCGGAGCTCACAGCTAAAGACGGCCATTATTCATGGGAGCAGATTCGAGAACTTCAAGATTTTGCAAAAGTATATGGGATCACCATCGTACCGGAGATCGATAGCCCCGGGCATTCTTTAGCATTCACCAATATAAGGCCTGACCTAAAAAGTAAATGGTTAAACGCTAATTATCTGGATATTACAAACCCAGACACTTATACTTTTATGGAAGAAATCCTGGAAGAGGTAATACCTCATTTTGATGCTCCTGATTTCCATCTTGGGACTGATGAATATCGAATTCACAGAATTAAAGATGATTCGTTAAAAGAGCACATTGGAAATACATTCAGGAAATACATTAATCATTTCAATGAAATTGTAAAAAGAAATGGCAAAACAACGCGTATCTGGTCGGGATTTGAGAATATGCCAGGAGATACAAAGATTGATAAAGACATCATCATCGACATGTGGGAAACCAGTGATGCAAAAGATAAATCGGAAAGAGGCTATCAATTCATCAATTCATCTCATTATTATACCTATATCGTTCCAGGAGCTCCTTATTATGGAGTAGACAATAAGTTTGTTTATGAAGAATGGACTCCTTTGGTCTTTAGCAATAAAGAGGAACAAAATTTGGATGCTGAGAGTCCGGGATTATTGGGCAGTAAAATGCATATTTGGAACGACTTTGGTCCTACAGGTTACAGCATCACTGAAATAGCAAGATTGAGTATTGAATCTATTCTGATTTTTTCAGAAAAAATGTGGGGTTCTCAGCCTGCATTATCATTTGATCAGTATTCACAAGAAATTTCAATGCTATACAACATACCACAAACTACAGTATTGAATCGTTTTTTTGATCCAAATGATGTACTTCTAAAGCATAAAGGTGAAATAGAAATGAATCCATCAAGTGCTATTCAAATTGAATCAATACACACAAATCTTGATTATCCTTGGACATTGGAATTGACCTTGAATAAATCTAGAACAACATTCGGAGATGAAGTGCTTTTATCATCTGAGCTTGCGACCATCTATTCAGATCTTGAATATACATTCATCAACAAAAAAGATACGACAACAAAAAGAGGTATCGCAATTGTTCGAGCTAATCAAACAGCTGGTAATTCACCGATCAATTCTCATAGACCACAAGTCATTGTATTTGATTATCAAATACCAATTGGAAAAGAAGTGAAAGTAAAAATCCAAGGCGAAAAGGGGAAAACTTCTTTATATATCAATGATGAGTTTGTCGATAGTAAAGAACTTCAAATGCTTTGTCCATACAATTATATCGGAGATCCTAAAGGAAACTCTTTTACAGGCACGTTCAAAAACTTAAAAATCACACAAGAGATGGATAAAAATGTTGAATTAGTAAAGTAAATTATGATTTAATATATCATCAAATCCACTTTCACCAAATCCATCAGACTTTAACCTTCCTTTAACTAAATCATATCCTAGCATTGGCTACTTTTATCTACATATTAATTAGCCTATCTTAGAAATATGAAAAAACCAACATTTAAAATATTCTTATACCTTTTACCTATCTCTTTTCTATTTTCATCGATCAGTGTTTCAGCACAACACGAATACTTTGGTTTAACTCCTCCAGGCAATACTCCTGAAGTATTTGCGCCTGATTTTATCTCTACCGAGGCATTTGAATTTTGTGGAATGTTTACTCCAGACGGAAAAGAATACTTTTTTACACGTAGAAATTCGTATGAGGGAAGTGAAAACCGAATTTATCAGACCAAATTCAAAAGAGGAGAATGGATAAGACCTCAACTTGCATCTTTCTCGAAAGATGTATTTGAGTTCGAGCCACAGATAGATCCAAACGGGAATAAGATCTATTTCTATTCTGAAAGAAGTGGTAATCGCGATGACAGATTCGATGGAGATCTTTGGATCAGTTATAAAACTACTTCAGGTTGGAGTGATCCGGATCATTTCAAATCAATTGTCAATAAGAAGTGGTGTATGTCGGTTTCTCCAGCTTTAGATGGAACACTATATTTCTCAAGCTTTTTTGTAAGTAATCGAGGGGTCTTTAATTCCGAA
Organism: Bacteroidota bacterium; assembly: GCA_002711565.1. Lineage (GTDB taxonomy): Bacteria > Bacteroidota > Bacteroidia > Bacteroidales. Next base: position 17,611 of record PARP01000053.1, on the reverse strand, counting down.
AAAGATGATGGATATTCTACTGTAACTTATTTACCTGAATCAATCAATTCTAGATATTTTGCACACCCATATATTGCTCCGGATGAAAGTTATATGCTCATGGATGCCAGAGTTGGAGGAATGGGTAAATCAGCAATTTTCATTAGTTTTAATAAAGATGGAAAATGGTCTGAACCAGTTATGCTTGGACCCGAAATAAATGCTACTCAAACTGAGTTTGGGGCTTCTGTTTCTCCCGATGGCAAATACTTATTTTTCCACAGAAGAGTTGAAGGAAATGGTGACATTTATTGGGTAAGTTCCGAATTTATGAATGAATTGAGATAATGCTTAATTCATAAGAATTTTTGAAATAATATCGCCGACTATTCACAATTGGCAATTGACAACCGCCCAATTAAGTACGGATTTCATACCTTCGTAAATCGTATGAAATCAAAAAGAGCAAAAACAATAATCCGTATTATACTATTAGTTGGAACGATCACCTCCATGTTCTTTGTTCCTTGGATCTTAGTAAAAGGGTGGATTCTTCCTTTGCCAAATAGTATTCAGGAGCAAATGGAAGAAGCCATTGATCATGGTTTTGAAGGGATGATCGTATATGTCGATCAAGCTGGGAAAGCTCCACAAACTTATGCTGCTGGCTGGCATGAACGTGAAAATGAAACTGCTGCAAGAACTGATGCATTATTCAAAATTGCAAGTATCAGAAAGTTATATGATGCAGTGGCTGTTACTAAATTGGCAAGTGATGGACGACTTTCATTAGATAAAACTCTTGCCGATTATATGCCCGAGCTTGTAGGACTTATAGATAATGCTGATGAAATTACTATACGATTAATGATCCAACATCGTAGTGGCATTCCAAATTATTCGGATGCACCAAACTACTGGTCAAAACTTCATTCTTATGAGGAACGTCTGGCATTGATCAAAGATTTACCGGCCAATTTTGAGCCGGGAGAGGATTATGAATACTGCAATACAAACTACCTACTTCTCTCGAAGATCATGCATAATATTCTAGGCTATGATAGTTTTCAGTTCATCAGAGAAGAAATCCTAAATCGTCTTGAACTAACAAATTCGTATGGATCACTAAGTGAAGTAGATATTAATGATGTAATGAGTGGTTATCATAAAGGATATCCTCTAAACTTAAGAACAGATGATCATGGCATGTTAGCAACAGCCGAAGATGTCGGGGTCTTTTTGAGAGCGCTAAATGATGGTTCATTATTTGATGAAGGCGAAAAAGAAATTTACGCATCGATTTATGAATTTGAGCATTCCGGATGGGTTCCAGGATATCAGAGTTTTGCGAAATACTATGAAGACATAGATGCTGTTGTAATTCAGTTCTATAGCACCACCGACAGAAAGCTATTGCTATGGAACCTTTCACAAATCATCAATAAAAGAATCCTAAGAATTATCAAAAAAAATTAAAGCTTGATATATAGTTTAGATCAGTTCACTTACTAAGCATGAAATATTTATCACTTTTTTCACTTTTTCTTTCTATCAATATCGCTACTTTTTCACAAGATCTTAGTGGCTTGAAATTCGGTACTGAATCAACTTTTGAAGTAGCAAGTTGGAATATTGAACATTTCCCTAAAAATGGACAAACGACAATAGATCTCGTTAAAAATCTCATCGAGGCGATGGAAATTGACTTATTCGCAATTCAGGAAGTTAAAGATACTGTTGCTTTTCATCGAATGGTGGATAGTTTGAGTTCTTATAATGGTTATCTAACATCATCATGGTTTGCAGGATTAGCTTACATTTACAATCCATCAGTAATAAAAGTTGATAGCATATACGAGATCTATACAACTTCTCCTTACTGGAGTGCATTCCCACGATCACCTATGGTTATGGATCTAAAATTCATGAATGAAAGGATTCTTGTAATAAATAATCATTTCAAATGTTGCGGAGATGGTATTTTCGACAGAAATGATGAGAGTGATGAAGAAACCAGAAGATATAATGCAGCCATGCTCTTAAAGGAATATATTGATACATACTTCCCAAATCAGAATGTTATTGTTATTGGAGATCTGAACGATATTCTCACCGATCATTCTTCGAATAATGTATTTCAGGAGATCATAGATGACAATTCTAATTATGCTTTTGCAGATATGGATATTGCAAATGGAACAAATACGGAATGGTCCTATCCTAACTGGCCATCGCATATTGATCACATCCTTATAACAAATGAACTATTTGATGACCTCTCAAATCCAAATTCAGAAGTTCAAACAATAAAGATCGATGAACATATCGGAGGATGGTCAGAATATGACAGTAAAGTATCTGATCATCGTCCGGTGGCATTAAAGCTTCAACTTAACTTAATAACAGCTATCGAAGATCTAGACACTTCTGAAAAGCTTTTTTCAAACCACCCGAATCCATTCAGCACAGAAACCACGTTTTCGATAAGAACACCTCAGAAAGATGCCAAAATTGAAGTGTTTAACAGCAATGCACAAAAAGTTTACACTAAAAACTTAGATGCTCAACAAACGTCATTGAGATGGAATCCCGGATCAATGCCGAATGGAATCTATTATGCTAGATTATTAGTAATGAACAAGGTGAAAGCAACGATAAAGCTTATCCTACAGAGATAATTTAAATCAACTCTAAAAATAGGTATTCTTATTTCTGAATTTCCCACCAATCATCCAGAATAAAAATCTCATGGAACCATGGATTGGTTGTACAGCATCCCAATGCTCTGTGATCAGTCCATTTTCAACTTTCCAGATATCCATAATATTCAATCCTTTTTGGGGATTTCCACGATGATTCTTTTTATTTGTAGCATGAGAATGAACAGTAACATAAGGGCCATCAACATATAAATGCTTTACATCATAAGCATAATCAGGATATCTCTTTGAGAAATCCGTGATCACTTGCAATACACCCGTCAAGCCATCTACCATACTTTGGTTATGTTGTTTATATGGGTGACTACCATACTTTTCTCTAACATAATCGAAATCGTGATCATTCATAATATGCTGAATAAAATCACAAACAATAGCTGCATTACCTAATTCTTCGTCTGTCCAATTTGATTTTTTTAACCTATTTAAATCTACTTTTAATGTTTCCATTTCCTAAAATTTTTATTTACTTTTGTTAACTTGCGAATTGCAAGTGATGCAAAACTAAATGATTTACTTGCAAAATACAAGTGATTTATGACAAAAAGTGATTTACGTTCAAATTGTCCGATAAATTATGCTCTGGAATACCTTGGGGATAAGTGGACATTACTAGTTATTCGAGATATGGTTTTTGATGGAAAAAAATTTTACAAAGAGTTTTTGACCTCTCAAGAAGGTATCGCGACCAATATACTATCTGATCGTTTAAAGAAACTGGAAACGGCAGGCATCGTAATTTCAGAAGTGTATGAGAAGCAGAGAACACAGAAGATTTATTCATTAACGGAAAAAGGAATTGATCTAATTCCAATCCTAATTGAGCTGCTACTCTGGTCTTCAAATCACAAATCAGGATTAAACATTCCTCCAGATTTTGTAGAAAAACTGAAAAGTGATAAAAATGCAGTGATTAATGCGATTACTGATAATGTTAAGTGCAATTTTCAGAATAATAAATAATTGAGTGACATAACAATTTGTAATCCGTAATCTGTAATTCGTAATTCGTAATTCGTAATTAATATAAAGCTTCTTATCTAAACATCAGACAGGTTCATCGAACTTAAAAAATCAGTTAAATTCAATCCAAGAATTCTCATTATCTTGCTTAGTTAATTACAATCCTAATTTCGAAGCAGATGTTTGAGAAGATCAGAAAATTTTTCAGTAAAGAAAATCCAAATAAAAGACTAAAGATCGGAGTGATCATCATGATACTTTGCATCCCATTTTTCATAGTCTTCCCTCCTATTATCGCATTTATGGAACTCAGTGGTACTACAAAAGTAACGGCTAGTTTAGTTTCNATTATTATAGGTGAAGTATTATTCTATGGCGGTGGAATACTCGTGGGGGCAGATCTATTTAAAAAGTATAAGTCTTATATGGATCCAAGAACGTGGTTTAAGAAAAAAGTGAAACCTGAAGACCAGAATAAAGAAGAGGAAGAAAACCAATAGATATTCGATACTAGATACTCGATATTAGATATGATGCGAAATATTGTTTTAATATGTATTGCTTTTTCTGTTTTAAGTTCCTGCAATATCGATCAAGCACCTGAATCCTACAACCATCAAATCAGCACTGCAGGGAATTCTTGGGTGATCGGCGATCCTTTTGAATCTAAAGAAGTTATCACTGAAAAAGGTTTAGGAAATTGGATATACAAAGATCAAGTGATCAGAACCTATTTTCACGTAGATTCAAAAGCAGAGATCCAATTGGGAATCCAAGCTGAGTCGGATTATAATTCAACAATTCAAGTTCGATTCGGGAAAACCCAGAAAGACATTAGCTTCAAACAAAACCATTCGGGAGAAACTTATCTTGGGAAATGGAAAATCCCTGAAAAAGGATATTATTACATTGAATTTCAAGGCATAGATCGCCAAGGAAAGAACTTTCCTAACATCCAAAACCTATTGATCTTTGCTGACACAAACATCAACATCCGATATATCAAAGATGATTTCTACTTTGCCAGACGGGGTCCATCTGTTCATCTTAACTTTCCATTTGACGAAAACATCAAAGCTGAATATTTTTATTCAGAGATTGAAATCCCTAAAGGTCAGGATGTGATAGGTTCTTACTTTATGGCAAATGGATTCAAGCAAGGTTATTTCGGCATTCAAGTAAACTCAGAAACAGAAAGAAGAATTCTCTTCTCTGTTTGGAGTCCTTATAGAACTGATGATCCAAACGAAATCCCAGAGGATCAACGTATTCAATTACTAAAGAAAGGAGCCACAACTTATGCCGGCAAGTTTGGCAATGAAGGTTCAGGCGGACAAAGCTACCAAGTATTCCCATGGAAAGCAGGAGTTCGCTATGGATTTCTATTAAAGGCTCAACCTTATGAAGGTCATTCAACAGATTTTACAGCATGGTTCTTTGATTCAGAAAAGAATAATTGGGATCTGATCGCAAGTTTCAGAAGACCTAAGACCAACATGTATTTAACACGCCTATATTCTTTCCTGGAGAACTTCATTCCTGAAACAGGAGTTATTGAACGCTACGGAGGCTTTTATAACCAGTGGATCAGAGATACTGAAGGTGAGTGGCATGAACTAACAAATATCTATTTTACTGCTGATAATACAGCCCGCAAGGAAAATCGTTTGGATTATTCCGGAGGAAACCTAAATGAAGGATTCTATATGAAGAATTGTGGATTTTCAAATGAACGTACCGAAATCGGTACTGAATTTCAAAGACCAGCTACAAATACACCACCACGAATTGATTTCGAAGCATTAACCCAAATCCCTTATAAAAAGTAGATCATGAGAACCAGATTCATTTTTACAAGCATTCTATTGCTCCTAATCTTCACAGCATGTGAGCAAAGCATCAACACAAAAGAACAAGCTACAACAAAGGCAAGTCAGGAAATAGAAATCAACCCTGATAGTATCAGAATCGATGGCGATCTTGGTAAATTCAATGTTGAACGAACAGCAAAAACCATTGAAGATGGAGTACAACTGATCACCTTTAAGTTTACTTCTGAGAAAGCAGCTGAACTAAATCCAGTTACTTTGGTTTTCAATTTCCCTTCTGTAGATATCAATGCCTATTGGAGCCCGATCATTACCATCGATAAAGTTAATTACTGGAGTAATCGTTTCTCATCAAAAGCGTCTCGCTATGCACCTGTTTTCAGTTGGTATAACAATGAACTTACAAATCGTATCACTATTGCATTATCAGATGCTTTGAATATGTCTGAGTTCTCAGGATATGTACGTGAGGAAGATGTGAACTTCTATCCGCGAATCCAATTGTTCAAAGAACGCATACCTAAAACCAAATCATATGAAGTAACACTTAGAATTGATACACGAGCAGTCAAGTACCATAAAAGTTTAGATGCTGTGGCTCAATGGTGGGCCGATATGCCGGAAAATAAACCAATGTTCGTTCCCGAATCAGCCAAAGAACCGATGTATTCGACATGGTACAGTTATCATCAAAACATTACAGCGAAAGAGATCTTTGAAGAATGCAAAATTGCTAAATCCCTAGGTTGTGAGGCAGTTATTGTAGATGATGGCTGGCAAACCAATGATGGGAATAGAGGTTATGCATATACCGGCGACTGGAATCCTGATAGAATAGCCGACATGAAAGGCTTTGTGGATTCTGTGCATGCTTTGGATATGAATTTTATCCTCTGGTATTCATTGCCTTTTATGGGTGAAAATGCAAAGAATTATAAGCGCTTCAAAGGTAAATATCTTAGATACTGGGATGGTCAGGGAACCTATGTGATGGATCCTCGTTATCCTGAAGTTCGCGAATATATCATCAATACATATATCGAAGCCATGGACAAATGGAATGTTGATGGATTTAAACTTGATTTCATTGGACGCTTCACAGCCGTTGAAGACACCAAACTTACGAAGGCAAATGGACGAGACTTTGCAAGTGTGAATGAAGCTACCGACTTCCTTATGACAGAGATCACAAATAGATTAACAGCTATAAAACCAGATATTCTGATCGAATTCCGCCAACCATATATTGGTCCGTTAATGCGCAAATACGGGAATATGTTCCGTGGCGTTGATTGTCCGAATAACGCAGTTGCAAATCGAATTGAGACTGTAAACCTTCGTATCCTTTCGCAAAACACTGCTGTTCACAGTGATATGTTCATCTGGCGACAAGAAGAACCTGTAGAAAGTGCAGCATTACAAATATTAAACATTCTATACAGTGTACCTCAACTATCAGTTAGATTGAATGAGATCCCTGATGATCATCTGGATATGATCAGATACTGGTTCAAATACTGGAATGAAAACAAATCCATCTTATTGGATGCAGAGTTCACTCCTTCGAATCCGGCATCAAACTATCCTGTTCTTACTGCAAGCGATGGTACTAAACAGATCACAACGCTTTATGAAGATCATATACTGAGAATTAATGAGATCGAAGNNCTTGATATCATCAATGCAAAAGGAAATCCTTCTATAATAATGAGCCTGAATAAAAAATTCAATGGCACGATCGTAATAACTGATTGCGAAGGCAACATTATTCAGGAAGAGAATTCCGGCTTGGGAACCGGATTACATGAATTCAACATCCCATTATCAGGAATGATCACCTTTAAAGCCAACTAAAGATGAAACAAAAACTTATTTTGATTTGCTTGAGCTTGAGCTTGAGTTTGAGCAGCTTTGCTCAACAACAAACATTAGAACAACTCCTCTCCTATATCGAGAATATCAACATGATCTCGGAGAATAAAGAAGCTGCACATGCGAGTTTCACTTCGAAAGTTGAAGGTGAGAAATATGTTCAAAGTCTGAATGGAGAATGGAAATTCAAATGGGTTCGTTCTCTTAATGAAAGACCATTAAACTTCATGGATCCTAAAAACGATCTTAATGGATGGGATAACATTAAAGTTCCTTCAAACTGGGAAGTTGAAGGTTATGGAATCCCTATTTACCTCAACCATCAATATGAATTTGCCTCTTATAAAACCCCTGTTAGTGATGAAATAGAATTTATTGATAAGATCTATCCTAAAGATCCGGGAAAAGTTCCTCATGACTATAACCCTGTTGGTTCTTATAGAAGAGATTTTTATNTTGATAAAGAATGGTTCGATAAAGAGATATTTCTTCACATTGGAGCAATGAAATCCGGAGGTTTTGTCTGGATCAATGGTGAATATGTTGGATACTCCCAAGGCAGCAAATTACCTGCGGAATTCAATGTTGGCAAATACCTTAAGAAAGGAAAGAATACAATCGCATTACAAATATATCGCTGGACGGACGGATCCTATCTCGAATGTCAGGATTTCTGGCGCCTAAGTGGAATCGAAAGAGATGTATTCCTTTATGCACAGCCTAAAGTACGTATCCAGGATTTTGAAGTTGTATCAGGTTTAAACCTCGCTTACCATCATGGTAAATTCGAATTACATATTGACCTCCAAAATCATCAAAAAAAATCTAACGAACTTAAAATTAAGTATGAATTATTTGATGGAGATTCATTGATCAAATCTGAGATCAGAGCCTTGAAGGTTAATGGTAAAGCTATAAGTAGTACATCTTTCAAAACCAAAGTTGATCTTGTTAAACCGTGGAGTGCGGAGCATCCCAATTTATATAATTTAAAGATCTCAACACTAGATAAAAAAGATAATGAGATCGAAAAGATCGAACGTAAGATCGGTTTCAGAAGTGTTGAGATCAAGAACGGACTTCTACTCGTGAACGGTAAAAGAATCACTTTAAAAGGGGTTAACAGTCATGAACATGATCCTGTAACGGGTCATGTTGTGAGCAATGAGCTTAACTTAAAAGACATCCAACTTTGGAAAGAGAATAATATCAATGCAGTAAGGTTAAGTCATTATCCAAGAGGCAGAGATTTCTATGAACTTTGTGATATTCACGGCATATATGTAGTTGATGAAGCGAATATAGAATCACATGGAATGTATTATGGCAAACATTCTTTGGCTAAACATCCGGAATGGGAAGAGTCTCATGTTGACCGTATGGAGCGCATGGTGATCCGTGATAGAAATCATCCTTCCGTTATTATCTGGTCGTTAGGAAATGAAGCCGGAAATGGTGTTAATTTCTATGCAGGATATAAAGCGATGAAAGCTCTTGATCGCAGTAAAAGACCTATTCAATACGAAAGATCATATAAAGAAGATGATTGGTGCTGGTATGATATGGACTGGAACACAGACATTATTGCACCAATGTATGTTTCTCCTGAAGAATTTGAAAAGATCGGACAGAGCAAGACAGATCGCCCATTTATCGTGTGTGAGTATGCTCATGCGATGGGCAATAGTACCGGAAACTTTCAGGATTATTGGGATATCATTGAGAGATACGATAACCTTCAAGGTGGTTTTATTTGGGATTGGGTAGATCAATCGATATGGAAGACCAATGAAAANGGTGAGAAATTCTACGCATATGGTGGTGATTTTGGTGAGAATATGCCAACTGATAATTCATTCCTGAATAACGGGATCGTTTTCCCTGACAGAACCCCTCAACCTGGATTATTAGAGGTTAAGAAAGCTTATGAGTTCATCAATTTTAAAGGTGAAGGGATCAATAAGCAGAACCAATTAAGAGTTCTTGTTGAAAACCTGTATGACTTCACAAACCTTGATAGATTCAATTATGAGATATTGGTAAAGGCTGAAGGTGAAAAACTAAAACGATATTTCGTTAAAGATTTGGATATTATTCCTCATACCGGGAAAATGATTCGTGTGGATCTAAACGACATCGAATTCAAACCAAATACAGAATATTTTGTAGAGATCTTTGCCAGAACAAATGAAAAATGGGGATTGATCCCAAAGAATCATATTGTTGCTAAGGAACAAATTTCACTAAAAAAGAAGTTTATATCTCAAGAAGTAGAAAATTCTGAATCAGTAGGACTAGCCTTTGCTTATAAAGAAGACCGACTAATTGCTGTAAACTCAGATTTGATGGTAGTTTTTGATAAAACTAAAGGCATCATCACAAGTTATAAGTATAAAGGAAATGAGATCATTAAAGAAGGAAATGGTCCGAAACCTAACTTCTGGAGAGCTCCAACCGACAATGACATCGGAAACAAAATGCATCTTAAGAATTTTGCGTGGAAAGATGCCAGCTTAAACTATACTGTAAAAGATTTCACCTATGAACGCATTGATAGCACATCCTTATTAGTTAAGATCATTTATAGTTTAAAAGCAGTCGAAAGTACATTTTCTACAGAATATACAATCCATGGAAATGGAGTTATTGATGTGAAAAATACACTTGCTGTTTCTCCTGAGAAGACGGATATCCCTAGAATTGGGATGCGGATGCAACTACTCAATGATTATAATCAATTAGATTTTTTCGGTCGTGGACCACATGAGAATTATTCCGATCGTAAGGCATCTGCATTTGTAGATCTATACAGATCAACTGTTTCCGATCAGTACGTTCCTTATATCAGACCATCCGAGAATGGATATAAAACAGATGTACGCTGGCTTGCCTTGAGAAATTCGGATGGCAAAGGATTAATGGTCGTTTCGAATAAACTAAAAGGGATCGGCTTCAGCGCTATGCATATGATACAAGAAGATTTTGATGTGACAGATGGATTGGACTATAAGAATGCCGGTAAAGGATATAGTAAACATACAACAGATATTTTCGAAAGAGACCTGGTTGAATTTAATATTGATCTAAACCAGAGAGGTTTAGGTGGAGATGATAGTTGGTGGGCACTACCACAGAAAGAATATCAATTAAAAGGAAACAAAACTCATGAGTATTCATTCAAGCTAATTCCAATAAATACAGACAAAACAAACACACTTTGGAATTACTACAAAAGCTTTAAATAATGGATAAAACAAACATTGCAAAAACCTGGAAATCACCTAAAACTGAAGTTCGCAATAGTGAAACAGAAGGCTATGGTTTCTTTGCTAAAGAAGACATTCAAAAAGATGAAGTACTCGCCATAAAACATGGCCATATCGTACAAACCGAAGAAGCTTTGAAGCTGGATAATGAAGTAGGTGATTACAGTCTTCAAATTTCAGATGACTTTTACATTTGTCCAAAGTCAAGAGATGAGTTTGAGGATATTGTGATCTTCAATAACCATTCATGTGATCCAAATATGGGTTTCGATGGACAAATCAATTATGTTGCCATGCGCGATATAAAAGCCGGAGAGGAGATCTGTCTGGATTATGCAATGGCACTTGATTACGACTATTCTCTGGAATGCTTATGCGGAAGTGAGAACTGTCGTGGAACCATTACCGGCTACGATTGGAAAGACGAGAAACTGCAAGAAAAATACGGAAGTTACTTTGCATGGTTTATCTTTAAAAAATTCGGATTAAAATAGATAAAATGAATATCAAATCTTTTTCATTAAGCTTATCCTTGAGCTTGTGTTTGAGCCTGTGTAGTTTTTCTCAAAAACCCTATTATGCAGATCATCAGGTATTCAACGTTAATAAACTTGAACCCCATGCCGATTTTTTCGAATTTGAATCTAAGGATTTGGCTAAAAAATCAAATCCAGATCTATCGAGTAGATATCTTTCGTTAAATGGTATTTGGAAATTCCATTGGGTAAAGTCACCTAAAGACAGACCTTTAGATTTCTACAAAAAGGACTATGATGATTCCAGCTGGGGAAGTATTAAAGTTCCTGCTAATTGGGAAGTTGAAGGATATGGAAATCCTATTTACCTGGATGAACGTTATCCGTTCACTACCAAATGGCCTGATGTGCCTGTAGATTATAATCCGGTTGGAACATATCGTTTAGAATTCAACATCCCTGATAATTGGAATGATCAAATAATACTTCATTTTGCTGCAGCCAAAGCTCTTTATTTATATATCAATGGAGAATTTGTTGGCTATTCTCAAGGTTCTAAAACTCCTGCTGAGTTTGACATAACTAAGTACGTAAATAAGGGACAAAACCTCATTGCTATTCAGATGTACCGATGGACAGATGCAAGTTATCTGGAAAGTCAGGATATGCTTAGAATGAGTGGCATTGAGCGTGAAGTTTATATTTATTCAAAACCTAAAACTTCAATAAAAGATTTAGGCGTAATAGCTGATTTGGATCATGCATATAAGAATGGAAAACTTAGCCTTGAATTTGATATAAGTGCACATCAAAATAATACCAATCGTAGATTATCGATAGAACTTCGAAATAAGGATCTTGCTGTATGGAAATATAAGCAAGCATTAGATTTAGATGAGGGAGTTAATCATTTTGAAATTAAAGAATCATTAATTGAAAGTGTTAAACAATGGTCGGCAGAATTACCACANCTCTATACCTTAAACATACAGTTGACAGACCCAAATGATCCGTCAAATAATGAATACATTCAGAAGAAGATCGGTTTTCGCAATGTTAAGATCGAGAACAATCAACTTTTAGTCAATGGTAAGCCGATCTATATCAAAGGAGNAGATCGACATGAAACGGATCCTTATACGGGTCATGTTGTTTCCAAGGAGTCTATGGAAAAGGATATTCAAATGATGAAAGCTTATAATATCAATGCAGTTAGAAGCAGTCATTATCCGAATCATCCGTATTGGTATGACCTATGCGACAAATATGGACTGTATGTTGTCGACGAAGCGAATATTGAAAGCCATCCTTTAGCAATTTCCAAAGAAACTCAAATCGGGAATGAGATGAGTTGGTTGCCTGCTCATCTGGATCGAACGAAACGTATGTATTATCGCGATCGGAATCATCCTTCAATCATTATTTGGTCGTTGGGTAATGAAGCCGGAGAAGGAAATGTATTCAGGGAAACCTATAAATGGTTAAAGAAAATAGATCCAACCAGACCTGTACAATACGAACCTGCAGGTAAAGAGGACTACACAGATATTTATTGTCCGATGTATCCACGCCCTTCTTACCTCATCGATCATGCTGAGAACAATCCGACCAAACCAAGTATCATGATAGAATATTGTCATGCCATGGGTAACTCGGTAGGAAATTTACAGGATTATTGGGACATCATAGAGAAATATGATGTATTGCAGGGTGGATTTATCTGGGATTGGGTTGATCAATCTCTTGAGTATAAAGATAAAAATGGTAAGCCATATTTAGCTTATGGACATGACTATCATCCTGATTTACCAACAGATGGAAACTTCTTAAATAATGGACTGGTTGATCCATATAGGAATCCTCATCCGCATTTATATGAAGTCAAAAAGGTTTATCAACCTGCAAGTTTTTCATTTGAGAGTGAAACCAACAAATTGAAAATCATAAATAAAAACTTCTTTAAGACAATTGAAAACAGTCGATTGGAATGGAAGTTATTATCGATGGGTAAAATCATCCAGCAAGGAGATTTCAATGACTTCAGTATAGATCCACAAAAAGATATATCACTTGACTTACTTATATCGCAGGCTCACACAGAAGATCTGATCTTGATCGTTTCATTATATGATACAAATGATCATGAGTATGCTTTTGATCAGTTTATGTTTGATGATTTTAATGGTTGGATCAAGCTATCAAATGGTGTTGAAGCAAAGCTGAAATTAAAAGAACAAAAGTCAGCATTCAAGCTTCAGGCAAAAAAATCTGTATTGCATATTGATAAGGTGAGTGGAGATATTCTAAAATGGAAGTTTAAAGGGAAAACGCTCACGGATTCAGCAATTAGAGTCAATTTCTGGCGACCTCCAACCGACAATGACCTAGGTAATGGAATGCAAAACTGGGCGATGATCTGGAAGAATATGACCTTTGATCAACAAGCAAAATTGATCAAGAAACCTGAGCTTACAGAGATCGGAATAAGATTTTCTCAGGAAGTAAGTTTTAAGAATGAAGCTGCTGTTATCAAACTTGATTATCTTTTTGATAATGATGGTGCTCTGCACATTGACTATCATTTCATTCCATTAAAAGAAGATTTACCAAATATCCCACGATTAGGATTAAATATGTTCTTATCAGGTGAATTCTTCAACATGCATTGGTATGGTCGCGGTCCACATGAGACTTATTGGGACAGAAAAAGTGGTGCTAAATTCGGAATTTATGAAGGTTTGATCAAAGAGCAATACCATAGATATTCTCGTCCGCAGGAAACAGCTAATAAAACGGATATGCGCTGGATGGCGGTATCAAATAATAAAATCAATCTTACAATCAGTTCGAAAAAAGGATATATACATGGATCTGTTTGGCCTTTCTTAACTGAAGAGCTGGATTTTGTTGCCGGGAAAGGTGGTGGAGAATCTGCATCGGGGCTTGTTCCTGTTACTTCCAAACATGGTGCTTTCATTAAACATGGCAAATATGTTCAATGGAATATCGATCACCTACAAATGGGCGTTGGTGGAGACACTTCATGGGGTAGATTAGTCCATGATGAATACACCATTCCAGCAAAAGAATATAACTTTAGCATTGTAATAACACCTGGAATCCTTGATAATGAATAAAGAGATCACACAAAAGATACAAGAGGTTTTCAAAAGTGAGTTTAATGAAAGCCCTTTAGTGATAGCCTCTCCGGGTAGGATCAATCTTATAGGTGAACATATCGATTATAATGGAGGCTTGGTAATGCCTGCAGCGATCGATAAATGCATTTATGCAGGATTCAGCAAAAGTGGTTCAAAAAAAAGTAGGCTGATCTCTTTGGATCTGAAAGATGAAGCCCGAATCGATCATAATAAATTAGCGATCAGCACTACTCAAACATGGACCAATTACATCAGTGGTGTTGTAGATGGTCTCCAAAGAAGAGGGTTTGAGATTCCATATTTTAATCTGGTTTTTGCCGGAGATATTCCTTTGGGTGCCGGACTTTCATCCTCAGCTGCTTTAGAGAATGCCGTTGTATACGCATTAAATGAGTTATTTGAACTAGGCCTTAGTAAAGGAGATATGATCCTCATTTCGCAGGAAGCTGAACATAAATTTGCAGGTGTACAATGCGGGATAATGGATCAGTTTGCCAGTATGATGGGAAAAGAAGATCATGTATTGATGCTGAATTGCAATTCCTTGAATTTTGAATACTTACCATTAGAGTTAGATGAGTATGAACTTGTTTTGATCAATACAAATGTAGATCATGTACTATCAGACTCTCCATACAATGAGCGCAAACAGCAATGCATAGATGGTTTAAGCATGATTCAAAATGAATATCCGACCATAAAACAACTTGCTCATGCTTCCATTGACCAGCTGAAAGAGTTTAAAGATGAACTCTTACCGGTGATATATAATCGTTGCCGATTTGTGATCGAGGAAATGGCTCGTGTTAGATCAGCAAAAGCTGCCAGTAAGATCAAAGATTGGAAAGCCATTGGTGAATTATTATACGCTTCTCATAGAGGGCTACAGCATCTTTATGAAGTAAGTTGTCCAGAATTGGATTCCTTAGTAGATCAAACGCATGAATATGATGAAATATTAGGAAGCCGAATGATGGGTGGTGGATTTGGTGGCTGTACTTTAAACCTCATCAAAAAAGATTCTAATCATATTTTGGATAAAATTGTAAAAACATATGCTAAGCATGCAAATATACCAGCATCAATTTATAAAGTCAGAGCTTCAAACGGAACAAAAATATTGGATCTAAATTAAAATAATGAATATTCAATCCACGATAAATTTCTAAATTTGACACTTAATATTAACTCCCTCCCCGCCTAATTAAATATGAAATATCGCTTATTGCTAGTGAGCATGCTTTCTCTTTGCTTCCTCACTCAGTGCTCAAAAGACAATGACAACACTGTAACTAATACTGACAAATCAGCTACAGTCAGCACTAAAGGTGCTGAAGTTCAAGGGAAAACAGTAATGCTTAAAGGCTCACTGTCAGAACATAAGAATGTTACTGATCATGGATTTTTCATTTCAACCACACCGAGCATTTCCACTTCAGAAAGCAATAAACGATCGTTAGGAAAACCTAATGCTTCAGGTGATTTCTCAAAGACCTTTGATGAACAATTCAGTTCAAATATTAAATATTACTATTGTGCCTATATTAAAATAAATGATAATTATAAAGTTGGATATATCAAAGACTTTGAACTTCAAAGAGAAGGAGTTCCAGTTATAAGATCAATCTATCCGCCAAAAGGTAAATTAGGAGATACGATTATCATTCGTGGAACAAACTTCACATCTTATCGTCCCGATGTGTATGTAAGTGTTGGCGGTATAAGATCAACAATTGTAAGCACATCTTATGATTCAATTAGCTGCATGATACCAAGAGATCTGAAGACATCAGAGTTTTTGGTTAGTATTCAAATCAAAGATGCACAAAGTCCGGTATCTACAAACTATCAACTTGGCACTCCTGAGATAAGTTCCATATATCCAACCGATGCAATTTGGCTTGATACCATTACTATAAAGGGATCTTATTTTGACAATAAATCCAGATCTAATGATGTTTGGATCGATGACGTTAAAGCCGAAATTGTTAGTTACAGTCATGATTCCTTAGAGATAATCATTCCGATAAATATGGAAATTACCAATCCGGATATAACAATAAAAGCTCAAAATCAAGAGATAATAACACCAAATGCATTTACGATTCCAGAACCTGAGCTAATAATTGATCAATCGTCTGTTTATACCGGGGATACTCTTATGATAAGAGGTAATTATTTTCACCCTTCTTTTCATTACAGTCAAATATATTTTGAAAACAACAGTAAATCTCCAACACTTGGATCAACAAAAACTATAAGAAAAGTAATTGTTCCTGAAGGACCATATACCAGGAAGAAAGCCAAGATCTCAATTCAGCATGGACAGAATATTATTGAAAGTGAATATGACCTGGATATTATGAACACGTGGGTTTGTGTTTTTAACGAACGCGCTGTACAATACAATGGATCAGGTAGTTTTACTTACAATAACTATGGTTATATAATTTCTCGTTCTGGACAAATCCTCGATGACCAACAATACATTAGTAAATTTGATCATGAGAATTATGAGTGGGATCGAATAATTATACCAGATTCACTTCAAGGCATTAAAAGAATACAACAGTTAGGAGATAAGATTTACGCCTACTATGCAAAAGACAGCTTGAACTTCTATGAATATCAACCTCAGAATAATTCTTGGAGAAGGCTTAGTTCATTTCCAGGAAGTATACGAGTTACCGCAAGTACATTTGCATTAAATGGGCAAGTCTACTTCGGCGGAGGATTTAATAATCAAGCCTACAATACAAAATATTATAAGGATTTCTATAGATACAATCCAGCTAATGATCAATGGGATTCAATTCCTGATATACCTGCATTATACAGGAGATGGTATAGAGGCAGTACATTTGTTTTAAACAATAAAGCATATCTATTTGGAGGAGGACACTCTAGTGGTGATTATGATATGTACAGCTTTGATCCAACAACGGATACATGGACTAAAATGAACGACCTTCCTTATCCGGTGAAAGATAATGTTTCATTTTCTTTAAATGGAAAAGGTTACTTCGCCAATGGAAAGGATCATATCAGGGATTCTAATCAAATTTGGGAATACGATCCTGATTCAGACACATGGACACTTAAAGGTATCGTGGGTCTGAGATCTCTTTGGAGAGGTTTTGTATTTAAAGCTAATGGCACCGTATTTATAGGCGGAAGTCAAGCTGGCGATAAACTATATGAATTAATACCAGAACGATTCTAAAAGAAATACTTATTAAACCCGTTGTGCATTTAGGCCAAATTTAGTTTTAGGCTATTAATTGGTCTATCAAAAACAAATTTATTGAGGTACTGAATCATAGTTAATGCAGAGATTTTAGAAAG
>PARP01000052.1 GCA_002711565.1 Bacteroidota bacterium | reverse complement strand
AGCCCGAGCAATTGCTCGGGCTTTTTCTCTTAGTGATTCCGCCAGGATTCGAACCTGGGACCCACAGCTTAGAAGGCTGTTGCTCTATCCAGCTGAGCTACGGAACCGTTTAGGGGTGCAAAGATAAAAATTAATTGAATTACAAAGCAATTTACACCAATTTTTTTCTAGAAGATTTTGATTCCTTATTTTTTATTCTACCTTTGCAAGACGACTGGTCTAATTATTGTGAATATGATATCTCAGAAAAAGCAAATAATTATTGAAAAATCCGCCGATCTGTTTCATCAGTATGGCTATAATAACACCGGACTTAACCTGATCCTTAAGGAATTAAATATTCCTAAAGGTTCATTTTATAATTATTTTGAAAGTAAGGAGGCGTTGGCTGTTGAAGTAGTTTCATGGCATATAGATCAAACCAGATCATTGTTCGAACAGTCTACGGTAAATAAAAGAAATACTGAAGGGATCAAAGATTTCTTTAAGATCTTCTTTGATAGAATTTTGGCAATGGATTTCAATAATGGTTGTCCAATTGGAAATCTGATCACAGAATTGTCAGACCTGAGTGAACCAGTTAGACTCGAATTGCTCAAATGGATCGAGTATCTCGAAGATGAAATTGGCACAATTCTCAAAGAATCCGAAATAGAGGATCCGGAAGCCATGGCTTCTTTTATTGTTGCAGCATTCGAAGGTGTGATCCTGAAAGCTAAAGTTGAAAAGAATGATAAAGCCTTGAAAAATTTTAATCAATATATTTTAAATAACCTATTAAAAAACTGAAAATGAGTAAGAATACAGTTCGTGAAGTGTTAGAGCAACACAATCTTATGCATATTGCTTGCATAGATCAAGAAGGAAATCCTTGTGTTAGAGGAGTCGATTATGCGATTGATGAAGAAAATTTCATTTATTTCATAACGTTTAAGCAAACCAGGAAAGTTGAGCAGATCAGAAATAATCAAAATATTTCATTTGCCATCGATCACGATTGCGGTAGTATGGAAGAACTTCAGAAGCTTAAGTATATTAAAGGTGCTGGAAAAGCTAGTATCGTTACAAATCCTGAAGAAGCCCAAAAAGGTGTAGGCTTAATTATGCAGAAGTTTCCATATTTAGCTGGTTTGCCTGGTAAACCGGAAGATATGGCTGTTATAAAGGTTGAAATGAAAGAGGTGTTGTTAACTGATAATACAATTAGCTTCGGACATACCGAGCCTGTTAGTATGAATTAATGAAAGACCTCGCAAAAGCGAGGTTTTTTTATGCCATAACGAAAATGATCAGAAAGGATACCACAGTAGCACTGAATCCAACCATAAATACATTATAAGCCATCTTCAGTAATTTAAATTTCTTAGCGAGGATCTTTCCAAGTTCATGTTGATTCTTGATCATCGACCCATAAATGGTATTATTATCACTTAACATCGCCTCAATTGCATTCTTATATTCCTCAAATTTCATATTGTAGAAATTTCCAAAGAAGAGAAGGTCGATCTTATTATCATAAACTTCATCCATGGTAAATCGTCCCCAGCGAAGTTGTGGCCGTGTAGCCAAAATTGCCAAAATGATCGTAGATAATGCTGAAGCTAAACAGATTGTGATCGGAATAATTATATTTTTCATTTCCAGTGAATTACTGGCCAAGAATGTAATGATCACCGAGATGATGATCGCATTGATCGATATTAAAATGGTCGACTTATTATCAGCTATCGAATTTAAGTTGATCTGTGTTCTGGAAGTAGTGCGAAACATAGTCTCAACACCTCTGGAGTAATTCGCAGCTTCTGGCAATAACATCGATTTCCTACGCTCTCTTGCAAGCATCTTATCAATGATCTTCTGATATCGGATCTCTTTTAATGGCTGTAAGACAGTTTGACCGTATTCAGTATGATAATAGTGCTTATTGAACATTTTTAATGATTCAATATCAAACAGCT
The DNA here is from genome assembly GCA_002711565.1 of Bacteroidota bacterium. Lineage (GTDB taxonomy): Bacteria > Bacteroidota > Bacteroidia > Bacteroidales. Next base: position 24,876 of record PARP01000052.1, on the reverse strand, counting down.
TTTTACTGAGTTTTCCTTTCTCAATGCTATTGATCTCTAACCTTAGCATTTCCATTTGTTCTGTATAATCTTCGGCTGCAAGGTGCATAAAATCAGCATCACAAATAACTTTTTCAAGAAGGGATTTAGGTGATTGAGGAAGCTTGGTTGCAAGAATACAGGCTTGAACTTTATCGATATCGTTTTGGTCTATATCTCTGGCTTTTAAATAGTCCTCAACGATCTTAACACCTTCATTCTCATGTTGCTCGAATGAATTAATGTAACCTACATCATGAAATAATGCTGCTATTCTAACAACATTCAGGTCATGATCATTAAGTTTACTTTCCTGACCAATGGTTTCAGCATATTTCAATACATTCTGTGTATGGGTGAAATTGTGAAACAATAATTCATCAGGAGCATTGCCTTCAAGAAACTCTTTCACAAAGACTTCCGCTTCAGCAAATATCTTATCATTTATTTTAGTCATAGATCATTTTTATATTACGAATGTAAGGATTTTATTTCTCCTTCTTATAGTTGAACTTCAAAAGATTTGCCTTGCCATTCTTGCCGCCTTCATTTGAAATGATCATCGCAGCATCCTCATCAAAACAAATTCCTTCAGGCTGTTTAAATAATTTCGCAGGCAATTTTGTGAAACCAATTATTGATCCATTTTTGTCCAATTTTAAAAGCATTCCGGGTTTTGCTGATAAAATGTAATATTCGCCACTTATTGGGTGGATCGCTATTGCCGATGGTTTAAGTTGTAGATCTGAATTATTGGAACCAATACTTCTGCTTAACTTCGCCCATGCTTTTTCTGCTCCACTCAACTTTAAGATTGAATCAATTTCTACCACCTTGATCTTAAATACCGGATCATCATACATCTTCAGCTTTGCAATATCAAAAGCATAGATCGATTTTACATCTTTAATATCAAGATCTGAATGAGTTGGAGAACCTTTACAGACAATCAATAGTCGATTATGAATTCTATCATAAACCAGTCCCTCAGCATTGTTTTTCCCTTTTAATGGTGTTTTAAATACCTCTTTCTCTTTACCAGGTTCAATCCGAATAAGATCACCTTTGCTTTTCAATGCCCAAAAAACAGTATCAATTATTGCAATTCCTTCAAAATCACCTTTCTTTTCAAATTGGATCTGTTCCTTTATCACACCTGTCTTAATATCAATGAGATATACGATCCCATTTTCATCCTGAATTCCTGCTACAATTCCAAAGTCAACATAAGCTAAGCCTGAGATCTCGTGCAATTCTGAAGGTAATTCTGTTTTAAGATCAGGACTCAACACATCATACGCATTAATAGACAGATCATGTTCATTTTTATTCTGAGTATTGCATGCAGAACACAAGAAAACTAAGAGAATTGATATGTAGATTGTAAGTTTCACGAAAGTTAGACGTCTAATTTGTAAATAAATTTCATTTATTGTTAAATGAAGTTCAAGAATGTTAAATTTTTCTAAAAATAGGGTATTTGTGCTCAGATAGCTTCTTATTAGGTAAGTGAATGCTTATATTTAATCAATATGTTTTATATGATGAAGAAAATAAAGTTTACCCCATTTATAATATTGCTAATTAGTCTCTTATTACCAAATCTGCTATTTTCTCAAGATAATAGAACGCAAAGCTTCAGTAGTTTATTTCAGGAAGATGAAGTGATAGAGGCCCGATTTGTAGCTGATTTCAAGAAAGTTTTTAAAAATACCGACGATACTACCACCTTTAAAGGAATGTTTTCATATAAGAATGATGAAGGTGAGACTGAAAGTTTTAAAGTGAAGGTCAGGACCAGAGGAAAACAAAGACGTATCGAATGCAACTTTATGCCGCTCCGAATGGAAATGAAGAAGAAGGATGTTAAAGGAACATTATTCGATAAGCAAACTCAACTTAAGGTTGTGACTCATTGCAGAAAATTAAATGTTTATGAGCAGAATACCATTTTAGAATATTTAGTTTATAAATCTCTTAATGTATTGACTGATAGCTCTTATCGTGTTCGCCCCATGCTGGTGAACTATGTTTTTCAAGGTGAAAAGAAGATAGATTCCGTGCAAAAATTCGCTTTTATCATTGAACGAACGAAGTATATGGCAGAAAGATTGGGCATGAAGAATTTCAAGCGTATCAATTATCATGCGAACAGAACCAATATTGATCATATGAATCTGGTGGATGTTTTTCAATACATGATCGGGAATACAGATTATTCGGTATTTAAGCTTCATAATATGAAATTAGTTGTAGATCCGGAAACGAATCGATTCCCGGTGGCTGTACCATTCGATTTCGATTGGAGTGGCATCATTTCTGCAGCATATGCAAAACCTAACCCAATGTTTGGAACCAAGAAAGTTGGCGACAGAATCTACCGAGGCTTTGAATTGGATGCTGTTAAACTCTTACAGGTCTTCGACAGATTCAATCAGAAACGCGACGAGATCTTTGAATTATTTGAGAATGAGCCTTTGCTTAAAAAGAGTGAAAAACGAAGAGTAAAAGGTTATCTTGAAGAGTTCTATAGAATTATAAATAAAGAGAATGCAGTATACGATTTTATAAAAGTTTCACGATCTTTGGAGGTTTAAACCCTATTTATGCGAAAACTTTATTACATCCTTTGTTTAGCTTTGTTTCTCATTGCCAATACTTCATATGCTAATAAAGATTTTGTTAAAGCTGTGAAGCAAGGCGATAAGGAAGAGGTAAGTGCATTTCTTAAAGATGGATCTGACCCCAATAAGCTGATCAAGGATAAGTTTTCACTTCTTTATTACGCAACTCTTGCCGATCAAACTGAAGTAGCCTACCTATTACTTCAAGCAGGTGCCAATCCAAATCAAATAGTACGAAACAAACCTCCTCTCTGGTGGGCGGTTGAAATGGATAACGAGCGTTTAATCAGATATTTACTTGAATATGGAGCAGATGTTAACTATCAAGACAGCAAGCAATCCACAGCACTCATTAAAGCGGTTAAAGAAGCAAAGTTTCAGATCACAATGTTCCTCGTAGAACGCGGAGCAGACCCTTTATTGAAAGATCAAAAAGGTAAAGTTGCGATAGATTATATCTCATACCTTGAAGATAAATACGCGATCAAGTCGTATATGAATTCTATTCATCATCAGTTAAAGAATAGTCCGGATTCTGAGGATTATACGGATGGACCGTATCTTTTCTGGGAAAGTCCGGAAGAAGCATTTCTTACCTACTTCAATCGATTAGGAAAAGAGAAAAGAGTAGTTAGGAGAGAAAAGACGGTCAACTTTGATGGAAATGCCAGATGGGTGAAAGGCATCGAGCCTGATAATAACTCATATTACGTAAGTGGCAAATACACGGCTAAAGGTTCTTCATTTAATTCGGACGCGCCCGTTTTTGCAATTGGAGATATTCATGGCAATTTGGTTGGATTAAAACGCTTATTGAATAATAATAAGATCATTAATGATAAAGATGAGTGGACATTTGGGAAAGGAAGTTTAGTTGTTCTTGGCGACTTTTTCGACAGAGGTCATCAGGTTACTGAAACGGTTTGGTTTCTTCACGACTTACAGGTAAAAGCTGAGAGTAATGGTGGAATGGTGCATGTCTTGCTTGGAAATCATGAGCTTATGACGATGGATGGTGATCACAGATACTTGAATCCCAGATATATCTATGTGAGTCAGTATATGCATAAATACCATTATTTATTCTACGATGAATCTTCAGAAATGGGTAGATGGTTAAGAAGCTTGAACTCAGCTATTAAGATCAATAATGTATTATATACACATGCAGGTATCTCTCCTCAGTTCGATACGCTTAATTATCCTTTGGATACGATCAATGAGNATGTTCGAATGTATATTGATGGTAAGATCATTCGAAAGCTGGGGAGTAAGATCAATATGATCGTAGATGGTAACGGACCATTCTGGTACAGAGGATATATGGATCCATGGCATCTTGCTGAAGAAATCACTCCCGGATTTATTGATTCGTTATTAATGAAAAATGAAGTTGATCATTTGGTGATCGGTCATAACGAGCAAAGAAAGATCATACGAACCTATAATGGAGTTCTACTTTCCATTGACGTTAAAATGGGTGAAAATGGCAAAAATGCCCAGGGACTACTCATCGAAAATGGTAAAATGTATCGGTGTTTCGTAGATGGTAGGAAAGAAGAGTTACTTGAAGATGATCCAATACCAATTAGAAAGAACTAAGAATGTACTGTTTTCTTATTCGTATCACTCTAAATTTACTTTATCAATTTATCGGATTAGTCAGTTAACGAAACTATCAAAAACACAAGTATGTTTTTTATAAGTTAACAAGCATATCAGAATTTATAATTAATCAATATAATTATAGAACCGTATTTATTATGTTGTAGCTTTGTGATTCAATTAAACTAAAAATGAGAAAGATGAAACTTACACTTCTAAAAAATGGAACAATTGTAATGCTGGTTATCTTATTTGCATGTTCCTTGAACGCTCAGACTGAGCATAATCATAACCACAATCACTCAGATATGAAGAAAGAAGTCAACTCTAGTGATAAAAGCCAGGATATTCAGGACGTTGAGAATATATTGATTAAGTATAAGAGGGCGATTGAAAATCTAAATGCAGATCAAACTCTGGAATTATTTGATAATAATTCTGAGGTTTTTGAATCCGGAGGGACTGAAGGTACTTATGCACACTACCTTGATCATCATCTAGGCCCTGAATTAAAAGTTTTTAAAAGCTTTAACTTCAGTGATTATAAAGTTGAAACAAAAGTGGATTTACCCTATGCCTTTACAACCGAAACTTATGTTTATACGATTGTTATAAAAGCAAATGAAGAAAAAGGTCGCGAAGAAAGAACTATTTCTAAGAAAGGTGTTGCAACAGCCATCCTAAAAAAAGAAAATGATGTATGGCGAATCTTAAAGTATCATTCGTCTTCAAGAGCTAATAAAGCTCATAGCCATTAATATAAAAAGCGAGTTTATCTCGCTTTTTTTCTTTTTTTAGAACCTGAATCTTGGTAATTGCTTCTTCTCTCGCGTTTTTCTCTTTGTTCTCTTCTGCTAGGTTTCTTCTTTCGAGAATAATCCATCGATCTATTTTGAGATATAGGTGCCGTTGAATCGGCGATCTCAACACTTAGTTTTAATCCTTCAAATGATTTTCCGGTTAACTCTTTAGCAAGGTCAGATGAAACTGCTGGATCGATCTCAAAAAAGCTGAATTTCTTAAGGATCTCAATTTTTCCTATCTCTGCATCACTAGAATCCAATGCATTATTGATCAATCCAATAAGACGAGGAGGACTTAATTTGTTTTTAGAACCTACATTCAAGTACATACGCTGAAGGTTTAAGCTTCTTTTCTGCTTTTCGCTAAGCTTTTCCTTATCCTTTTTTTTCTTTTTAGATGATTGTTCATTCTCATGAATGTTCAGATCTTCAGCATTTTTATAGTAGTCGAGGAATCTGTTGAATTCGATAGAAACAAATCTCTTGATCAGCTCTTCGCGACTTAGCCATTCAAGTTTTTTATAAATATTATCCAAGAAAGGTTCGATCTGTACATCATCAACCTGAACATTCTCCATCTTATCGATCATTGCATATAATTGCTTTCTGCAGATCTCTGGTCCGTTAGGAATAGCTTCTTTGGCGATCTTGATCTTGAACTTCTTCTCTATATCCTTGATCTTGCGAATCTCTCTTGAGTGAGCAATTGCAACAGATTTACCAGTTTTACCAGCTCTTCCGGTTCTTCCACTTCTGTGAATATAAACTTCAGCTTCATCCGGAAGATGATAGTGGATAATGTGCGTAAGATCAGTAACATCAATACCTCTGGCAGCAACATCTGTAGCTACAAGGATTTGAAGAGTACGTTTTCTGAACTTCGACATCACCTCATCACGCTGAGCCTGAGAAAGATCTCCATGTAAAGCATCAGCATTATATCCATCAGTGATAAGTTTGTTGGCAATCNCCTTGGTTTCCATTCTGGTACGACAGAATACGATTCCATAGATCTGTGGATTGATATCAGCAATACGCTTCAAAACCTCATNCTTATTTCTAGCAAGTGTTAGATGAAATGAATGCGAAATAGTTGATGTAGTTGTATTTTGAGCAGCAACTGCGATCTCCACAGGGTCAGTCATATAATTCTTGGTGATCCTTTGAATCTCTTTCGACATAGTAGCAGAGAAAAGTAAGGTTTGCTTGTCCTCAGGAGTTTCCATTAGAATTGCATCCAATTCATCTTTGAAACCCATTGTAAGCATTTCATCAGCCTCATCTAAGATCAATCTTCTGATCGATTGGATTTTCAATACTTTTCGTTCAATAAGATCTAAAGCTCTACCAGGAGTTGCTACAACGATCTGTGCTTGTTTCTTCAAAGCTTTGATCTGTGTATCAACACTTGCACCACCATAAACAGGAACGATACCAATATTTTTTAAATACTTACTATAATTCTCTAAGTCTTTAGTAATTTGAATACAAAGCTCTCTGGTAGGAGATAAGATCAGTGTTTGCGTATTTTTATTGTTTAGATCTGCNTGTTGAATTGATGGCAGTCCAAAAGCTGCTGTCTTACCGGTTCCGGTTTGAGCAAATGCGATCACATCTGAATAATCATTCAAAAGAAATGGGATACATTTTTCCTGAATTGGGGTTGGTTGCTCGAATCCAAGCTCATGAATTGCTTTTAAAATGGACTCCTGAAGTTCTAATTGGTCGAATTTGCTCATCTTTTTTATTTTGAGGTGCAAAGGTCGACTTTTTATTCATGCCCCCGACATTTATTATTGCCTTAGTTTTCAAATGAGTAGATTCACAATATTAGCAGGATCAGAACCAGAAAAACAAGTCCGAAGAAGATCAAAGAAATAGCAATTAATCTGTTTCTAAACTGTTTCTCCTTTTGTTTATTAATGATATAACTATGATATTTAGAATTATCCATGTCTTCCAATTCATGCATGGCTTCAGTTAAATCAGTGATCTGTTGCTTCACTACCTGATGTTGTGAGAAATATGAGATCGCAAAAGCTACGATTGGAAATAGGTACATGAACGGATCTGTTAAAAATGCTACAAGATCTATATTATCATATTTAATGATTTGGTAATATATGAAGCCCGTAAATACCAATAAAAAGTTCGTTAACGAATAGAAGATCAAGAAGGTATTGAATTTCCCTTCCAGAAATAATAATCGCTCTTTAATGTTTTCCATTATTGAATTCCCAATATTTATGCTTTTGTAGGAACTATGAATATTAGCAACAATGACCAAGAAAATAAGGCTCAAAGCTGCTATTGAAAGCGTCAATATTTGTAAATCCTTTTGTTCGCTGAGGATTGCAAGCAAAACTAATGCTGCTATGATGATGGATTTCATGATGATATCAAAAATGATCAAGAATCCCTGTGAGCGTTTAACCTGTCTGTATTGTTTCTTCCTATATGTATTAATTTGAGCTGGAGAATATTCAGCTGCTGGTTTTGCTTGATCCCAAATGCTATGTATGTCTTGTTTTTCCATTTTAACCTCCAAGTTGTTTAGTGATAATTTGTTCCAGCTTTTTCTTAAGCCTGACAATCCGTACACTTACATTTTTCTCACTGATCCCTATGATTTCAGCTATTTCATCATATTTCCTTTCTTCAAGATATAATAAAGCTATAGCCTTATCAATGGGCTTTAGCATACTTATGGCATGATAAAGTATCTTAACCTCCTCATTTTGATTGGCTTGTAATTTAGGGTCTATTGAGTGTTCCGGAAGTTCTTCGGTTTGAATGAAAGGAGATCTTTTGCGTTTTTTAAATCCTGAAATTGCAGTATTGAGTCCTACACGATAGATCCAGGTGGAAAGCTTAGATTCTCCGCGGTATGATCTAAGTCCTTTCCAAAGATTTATCATGATCTCCTGAAAAAGATCGTCTTTATCGGCTTGTGACTCACAATAAATACTACAGATCTTTAAGATCAGAAGCTGATTCTCAAATATAACTTGTTCGAATTCCTTATCAGTAAGATTTTTCATGTCTGAGTGTTCTTACTTCATCTGACAAGCAGAATTCAGGATTACTACATTCTTATCAGATTAAATTTTCTTCTCTAAGATAAGCTGTTTATTAAAGCTTGAGATGATCTTATTGAAGCTGGTTTTAATTCGACCATAACTTCGTTGATGATATTTGGAGTTCTTAAGCTTGAAATTTGCCTGTGCCACAATAATATCATTCTGCAATTTATAAGTTATACTTATGATCATCAGATCATTTTCCAATGTGTAATCCTCAGGTTGATCTGCAAGCTTATATCCTTCAGGAATGTTGATCCTGGAAGTATAGACCTCTTCAATGCAATACCTGAAGTCGATAGGGTAGGTTCGTTTCTTAGCCGTAAAAGTATTATTCTGCATTGCAAGTTTGAAGAATGGATTCAATAAGATCTTGTTTCCTACGATCTCAATATCAGATTTAGCTTTAAATCGAACGGAATAGTTTTTATATGGATCCTCATAATTCTTTGTAGAAAGCTCTTCAATTTCTTCAAATCCTTTACCTAAATAATAGTCCTTTAATTTATCTTCATCATCATAGAATCTGGATTTTGTATTTACAGACTCATATTCGTTGAAACGTATATCTGTTCTGGCATTTGCGATCATTTCATCTGCATCAATATTCATCTCAATATTCGTATACTTTGTGGAAAGAATGTTTTGATCCAGCTTGATCCAATACTGTTCNTCAGGATTTATTACCAAACCTTGTCCGTTAATTGCTCTGATAGGAATTCGGTTAAAAGCCAGGTTGTGCTCAGTAGCATCTGTCAGAAATGAAACATTATCAACATTAACTTTCAGAATGATATAATTGAAATAATGCATAAATGGATAATCAGGTCTTACTTTACCATGGTCTCTCGTGCTTATGATCACCGGTTCAGTTTTAATCCCCGCCTCATTGAGCAATGCACAAAGAAGTAAATTGATATCTGCAACATTTCCGGTTTTGCTCTGAAGGATCTTTTTCGCTCCTGCAGTTGCTGATAATGATCGGAATTCATTCCATTCATAGGTATTTCTTACATATTCGATTATTGTTCTGGCCTGTTGTGTCTTGTCTTTCCCATCCAGATCGATCTCAGAGGCAAGTATTTTTTTTGCTGACTTTGAAAGTCGCTTCATATANCTTCCAAAATAATCTGATTTGATAAGGTCGTTATTGATCCCTTCCCATGTCGACATTACATCAATAGTTCCACGTCCGATCGTATGAAATTTTGAAAGCTCAAATATTATCTTTACCAAATGATCTTCAGGTGTGGTAATAAATCCTTCTTCAACAAAAGCCGGGATGTTTTCCATTACAAATGTATGTCTGATATCAGAAAATTGAACTCCTCCAAAATTTCTGGTGTCGACCATTTTCTTATTATCCCGCTTTGCAAATCTGCGAATTCCCTGCGCAATGAATTCATACTCATAAAATGGAATGATAAACGCTTGATATTCGCTGTATAAGGTGTGAATGTCGTTTTGGAATTCCCATTCCGGCAATCGGCTTAAGAATGGTGTGATCTTCTCATATTCATACTCAATGATAGAACCTTCTTTAACATCTGGAAGTACGAATTTTACGATACTCCAGTGTTTATTCACTTTTTCTGTGAAAATGTTCTCCTTCTTCAATTCTTTACGCTCCATTCTTCCTTCAGAAAAATTATATGTAAAGGCCTGGATATTATCTATCCGTTCTGTGTCGCCTTTTCCATCATTATAGAACCTGATCGCGATCTCAGCTTGATCTAGAGCTTTTTTATCCAAGATCTTGATTCTGGTTTTTCTGGTAAATGAAATGATAAAAGGTTGGGAATTTGCTTCTACGAACTTGGTTCTCCCAATATCGAATAGGATTACAGCATCGGTATCCTGAGGTGCTTTTGACTTATTATAGTTCATTTCAAACTCACCAATTAGCCCAATATCTTTTGACATTTCCTGTGCAAAGAATTGAACACTTGTAAATAGAATAGCAGTAANGAGAAGGATCTTTTTCATTAATTATTAGTTTTTATGATGAATGATGTCTGTTTAATGATCTTTTTGTACTCTCTCATGAATTCATATAATTCTGAATAGGAGGAGGGTGGGTATTGACCAGCTTTTAAATAGAAGCTAATATGTTGATTTAGAGTATTCTCTTCGTATGAATGATCAATGATCAAAGTCCCGAACTTAGATTCGATCTTCTTGCTTTCTAAAGATGATGGATCTACGATCTGATCTTCAGCAAACGTATAGTTTAGATCATAAACTTTGTAGATCGGATAGTCGATCTGTACAATTTCAGTCCTTGCAGTATTCTTAGATACTTTATATTCAGTAAGGAAGTTTTTTACCAGTAATTCAGAGCCGATATCGCGAATCAGATCTTTAGCTTCAATTTCGAACTTTAGTTCGATAATTGGCTGATCATCAGAGTTTATCTTGAATTCTCGTTCATTGACATCAAAGTTCTTAATATTCAGATCTTTAATTAATTCTTTATAAACAAGCTCTTCTTTATAGGATCTGAACCAGGATGTATAAACTTCATATGCAGCGCCTTTCAGCTTAAAGTTGAGCTTTGCTTTTACATTAGCTCTTTTGCTCATGTCAATGTCATATGTATATTCTTCCTTAACATCATCTTGACTGAGTTTGGGCATTTGAATGAGGACACTTGAGTCTTTATGTGTCAGTAATGCTGGGCGATCGTTAATAAAAGTTCCAACGTAGTTAAACGGGATGTTCGAATTTGTATTTTCGAGCCATAATGTATCATTTTCTAGTGGAACGCATAGAATAACGTGATTGAATTGCTGACTTGGGAAATCAGGGTTGATCCTGACCTTTTCCCGCCCGGCTCTAATGATGGTATAATAGGATTCTATCCCGGCATACTTAAGAAGGGCTTTCATATAGATCGTTAATGCCTTACAATCACCATATTTATTCTCACAAACATAAGTGGCAGGGTAGGGTTTGAAACCGCCAAAATCAATTGAAACGTTTACATAGCGTGTGTTATCCTGTAAATACTTATACAAGATCTCAACGATTTTTTTATGGTCCTCGATGCCAGCGATCAGTTTATCTACTTTACGTTTTTCTTCAGCGGTTAATTCATCGAGTCCTACGATCAATCGATGAATCCAGTCACCGAAACCTTTCCACGATCGTGTGCTTCCTTCAACATCATATTTAAAGTCCTCCTGAACAAAATGAATGTATGGGATCTGATCTATGACTGCAGGCGCAAAATCTTCTTTCTCCAGCGGGTTAAGATCTTCAGTCTTAATTGTATAGCTTATGGTTTTGTCATTTATTTCTTCTTGGATCGATAATTCATCAGAATGGTCAAGTTTAATGTTTTCATCTTTAGGGATCTCTAACGTAAATTCTGATTTATGATGAAATAGATGAGTTCTGTAATATGGAAGCCAATAAGCTAAGTGTATAAAGCGCTTGGTGGTATGTTTATAAGAGTATTTAATGATGTATGGATATGTTCCCCAACTTAAATTAAATTCTTTCTTATAATCATCTTCGAAGAAACTCCCACTGGAAATATCACTTGTTGTTATGACCTCCCTCTTTTTTAAGGATTTTACAAGTTGGTTTTTGGAATCATAGATCTCAGCACTTTTTATGCTTAGCTGATCTGTTTTGCTAAAAGGAATAGAGATCTGGGATAGATATTTCTCTTCCACATCATTAATGATCAATGATACGCTAACTTCTTTAGTCAGGGACTTACCGTCCAGAACTATTTTTGTTTGATAATCAATAACTTGTCCAAAAGCAACAGGGGAGAGAAAACTTAAGGAGATTGNTAGAGCTAATGNTCTGAGGTTCATATATNAAGACTTATAAGTGAAATTCGTTCACATTCATGTAATCACTACATGCAAGTCCAAATTTATGGAAAAGACTGTTAAAAAAGAATATAAATAAACACTATTTGGTAACTCCGTCCACATTCACGAATTTGTGGTAATTTTCATCAAATGGTTCCCAGAGTTCTATCTTATTTCCTTCAGGATCCATGATGTGCAGAAACTTTCCATATTCATAAGTCGCAATTGTATCAACAATGGTTACACCTTCTTCTTTTAAGGCTTTTGCAAGCTTTTCAAGGTCAGCCACTCTATAGTTGATCATGAATTCTTTAGTTGATGGGAGGAAATATTTTGTTTTAGCATTGAACGGGCTCCATTGCGTGAAGGCAAGTTGTGTAGAATCAGAACCTTTATACCATTGAAAGTTTGTGCCGTATTGATCGGTCTTTAAACCTAAATGTGCCTGATACCACTTCTTCAGTTCTACAGGATTTTCACTTTTAAAGAATATACCACCGATCCCTGTCACTCTTTTGAATTCAGGTTTTGGAGAGATCGGACTAGTGATCTCATTAAGAGCAAATCCGATAGTAAAAGAGCCTAGTACAGCTAGTATGAATAAAGTTTTACGTTTCATGTTATTATTAGTAATTAATGATTAAAGCGGGATTAAACAATTCTTTAGTTGAAATCACAAATTTACATGTTTTTCAACCAATTAAGTGCTGCCTCTTCAGTAGAAAAAACTTGAAATGTATAGTTTTCAAGTGGTCCGTTCAATTCTTCGAATAAATTTGCAATAACTGTTTCAAAAGGTTTTTCAACTAAAATGGCCTCATTGATGCGATCAAAGTTCTGTAGTGCAAGGTTTACTGAATTTGTGGTGAAATTTAGTTTGGTGTGATCCATTTCAAAAGTTGCATTCCGGCAGTCAATTAAACACTTGAAATCTTTAGGATAATCTTGAGATCGAGACAACATTAAATAGTGATCAATGATATCTTTTATATTTAATGTTTCAGTTGCCGTAACAACCAATATTTGATCTTTTTCATTAAGGGAGTAGGATTTCATAGGTTCACATAAGATAATGAAAAAAGAAGCACTTTACAAGCTATGAGCCTCAATCATATTAAATTCTTTTGGGTAGCAAACAGTTCCAAAAACATCTTTTAATGCTCCTTCTTTTAGTTCCAATGCCATAAATACAGAATCAGGTACATCAAATGGAGCCTTAATTTTCCATAAGCTTGCTGACTTAAAACCGAATTTGGGATAATACTTCTCATGGCCAAGAACGATTAGAGATGTGAATCCTAGTCTTTTAGCCTCAGTGATCCCATAAAGAACCAATTTAACCCCTACACCCAGGTTTTGAAAGCTAGGTCTTACAGCCATTGGTGCCAGGGCCAAACTTTCAAATTGTTTATCCTCATTCTTAATGCTGATCTTACTAAAAAGAATATGACCTACAAGTTCATTATCCATTTCCGCCACGATCGACAGTTCTGAAATGAATTCTTTGTTTTGCCTTAACAATGCGATCAGGTTAGATTCAGAATTCTGACCGAAAGCCAGATCATTAATCTCGTATATGCTTTGGTAATCAGTATCTTTTGCTGATCTTAAGTGGATGTTCTCTATCATACGCCTTCATTTTCAACACATGAAAATACTATAGATCGTAGATCTCCGCAAGTGCTGTATTAATGTTCTCGTATTTAAATTGAAAGCCTTTGTCTATTATTTTCTGAGAAGAGATCCTTGAACCATAAAGAAGTAATCCTGCCCGTTCACCCAAAATCATTTTTAATAATGGAGCTGGGACATTTGGTACCATCTGTCTTTTTTGATGGATCTTTAAAATCTCTCTGGTAAACTCCCTATTGGTTGTATGATCAGGAGCAACAGCATTGTATGTGCCTTCAAGATGATCATCATGAACAGCATAAGAAAAGAGCTCTGCAAGATCATTTAAATGGATCCAGGGCATGTATTGCCTTCCATTGCCCAAACTGCTAAGAAGTCCGTATTTAGCTGGTTTTTGGGTTTTCTGGATGATCTTTGCCGCCTTATCTAATACAATTCCGATCCTGAACTTAATTAATCGACTATGCTCTGCAAAAAGATCCATGCTCTGTTCCCAGTCTGCGCAAAGTTTTCCAGTGAAATCTGTTGCGGCCGGACTAGACTCGGTTAAAATATCTGAATCATCTTTAAGTCCGTAATATCCTACTGCTGAAGCACAAATGATGGCTTTCGGGAAATGACCAATGGATTTAAAAGCATCGTATAATAGTAATGTTCCCTTGATCCTGCTACTACGTAATTCTTTTTTTCTGGTTTTCGTCCAAGGTAGATCTAAGATCCCTGCACCTGCCAGATGTATCAGATAATCAACATCCTTTAATGCTTCTAACTGGACCTTGCCTTTTTTAATGTTCCATTTGAACCGTTTTGGATTCTTAGGACTTATAGTCCTACTCAAATGGTTGACATCATAAGACTTTCTGGTGAAATAATCAGATAATTTGAGACCGATCAATCCACTTGCTCCTGTTATCAATACCTTAGTCATCGAACTAAGATATATCAAGAAGCAAATAAATGAAACTATAAATAGTAAGATTCTTTATTTACGCAGCAAAATAATCTTAAATGTAGTTTGTTGATCTCTTCGTAGAAATAGATCTTCGAGTTTAATTCAAATACCTGATAATCAAAATCTCTAACGGTCAATTGTTTGAAATTCATCTGCTTGAGATCATTGATGTCGTACTCTTTGTCGAGGCTAAGTGTTGTATTCATTTTTTTATGTTTAATTGCGGTCTCAAACCTATTAGGGTTTTATGAACACAAAATGAAGATTTTGATCTCTATAAGAAATTTCTATTTGAATTTCTTTTAGTATATTGACATTCAATTACTAACCTAATTCCCCCAAAAATGAAAAAAGCACTTCTTACAGTTTTTCTAAGTTTTATTATGATCACGGCATTCTCACAAATTCATGTTGGATTTGGTGGAGCCTTCGGTACAAAAGGAGGTAAAGATGCATCAGGCGATAAATCTGCATTTGGTCTACATATGCGACTTTTAACCGAAGTTGATGATACATTCGGGATCATTGCCGGATATAATTATTTCCCTCAACAAAAGTATGATCAGGCAGGATATGAAGCTGTTAGAAATTTTTCTATTCTCCATTTAAATGGACAGGTATTTTTAGCTAATGAAGCGGATTTCCAGTTCTATGGAATAGGAGGATTTAATTACCATTTGATCTCTGAAAAATTTAGAGGGGCTACTAACAAAGGTAATGCATTCAGTTATGAAGCCGGATTGGGCGTTAAGCTGGATGACGACTGGAATTTCTATGTCGAAACGAAATATGTAGGCCATTCCGAGCAGATCATTGTAGTACTCGGGATTTTCTTCTAGTAACAAATTCTACCTATAAAGCGTCACTCATTTAACAGCACTTAAAAAGAGTTCAATGTTGAACTTTGGTATGATTCATGTTTTTTGTGTTGAACGCGGATTCCGAAAAGCGTCATGAGTAGGACAATTTAAAAATGAATTTTATGAAAAAAATCTTATTGGCACTAGCAGTAGTGTTACTTACAGCCGGCTATAGTTACTCACAAGTTAATTTCGGACTAGGTGCAGTAGCGGGAACTCAATCAGGTATTAAAACAATTGATACTGAAAACCTAAACTTTGGTCTACATGCAAGATTAGCTGTGGATCTAACCAATGAGTTAGGAATTATTGGTGGCGCAACATATTATTTACCAGCCGATAATGATATTCTTGGCGGATCTGTTGAACGAGATCTCTTTCAATTCAACGCAGATTTAACCTATAATGTTCTTAATGAAGGGCCACTTAGACTTTATGGTCTTGGAGGACTTGTTTTCTCATCTGATAAAAGAGTAGAAGTAGGACAAAATTCAAATACCGATACGGAAATTGGCTGGGAAGCCGGTGGCGGTGTAAAAATCTCAAGATTCTTCGCAGAAGTAAAATGGGATAACCGGGAACAACAAGTTGTAGGCGTTGTAGGTATTTATTTCTAAACCTATAAACATAAAAAAAGCCCTCTCAAATTTGAGAGGGCTTTTTTGTTTATCTGCGTTCCTTTTTACTAGGTGTCATTTTGTATTCTCGTCGCATTTCGAAAATGTCCGT
This sequence comes from Bacteroidota bacterium, assembly GCA_002711565.1. Lineage (GTDB taxonomy): Bacteria > Bacteroidota > Bacteroidia > Bacteroidales. The sequence goes on along the minus strand of PARP01000052.1, from coordinate 8,746 downwards.
GCTGATCGAATAATCACCGATCAGGTGTTTACAGAAATAATCAGCTTTCAACCAGAAGAAATATTCAGTCTGATCTCCATGACCATGCTTTTGTCCAGGGAAAATGAAGAAATCAAAACGTTTGTTGGCTTTAATTAATGCCTGAGCCATTCTGATCGTATTACCTGGGTGTACATTCGCATCAATATCACCGGTTGTGATCATTAATTTACCTTTCAAATTCTTCGCAATAGAAGAGTTCTTCTCGATCTCATAAATGAACTTCACCTGGTTTTCTTTTTCAATGATCTCTTTTACACCATGATGCTTTTCACTCCACCATCTGTTATAGATATTATTTTCATGGTTACCTGAAGAAGATACTGCAACTTTAAAGAAATCAGGATATTGACACATTGCAGCGGTTGACATGAATCCACCACCTGAATGACCGAAGATCCCTACTTTAGTGATGTCGATAAAGTCATGCTTATCAGCTAATTGCTCAGCAACATATTTCTTATCAGCTAAGCCATAATCTCTTAAGTTACCATATCCATAGTTATGATACCATTTCGATCTTGCAGGGTGACCGCCTCTGTTTCCTAAAGTGATCACAACGAATCCTAACTGAGCCATACGGTCTGTACGATTCATTCTGGATGAGAAAGCAGTGTTTACAGCTTCTGTTTGAGGACCAGGATAAACATACTCAATGATTGGATATTTTTTATTTGGATCAAAATCGAATGGCTTATACATTACACCATAAATATCAGTAACACCATCAGCTGCTTTAGCTTTAAATGGCTCTGGGAATTGATATCCTGCAGCAAATAAGTTAGAAAGATCTGCTTCTTCTAAGCTCATTACTAATCTACCTGTATTATCTCTGATCTCTGATTTTGGAGTTGTATTTACTCTTGAGAAGTTATTTACAAAGTATTTATAAGAATCACTCATCGCGCTAGAGCTACCCCAACGACTGATCAATCCTGAACTTGTATAATCTCCAGGATTTAAGTTCTGTAATCCTGAACCATCAAGCTTAACTTTATATAAATGCTGATAATAAGGATTCTCGTCTTTCTCACGTCCATTCGCTACGAAATAAACCGTTCTGTTCGCTTCATCAACTTTAACCATACCTTCAACATGCCAAGGACCGCTGGTTAATTGTTTCTTCACATTCATGTTCATATCATACAGATATAAATGAGCCCATCCATCTCTTTCGGACCACCAGATCAGTTGATCTTCATTCTTGAACATATAAACAGGTTTGGTTTCAACATAAGTATTTAGTCTTTCTTCAACTAATACTTTTACATCACCTGTAGTTAGATCTAAAGCACAGAAGTCATTGCGGTGTAAGTCGCGAGAGATTCTACTGAAATAAACTTTATTCGGATCTTTCGACATCCAAACACTTGGTAAAGTTTCCTTTAAGCGATCTTTATTCGTTCTAAGCTTTCCATGAATACTGATCGTTTGATCTTTAAAAGCTTCAACATCATATTTCTTGCCTGTTTTAGCTTCCATGTCAAATGCCCATAGTTCAGCTATTGAAGCTTCTTTCTCACCCGGCATGTGATATTTATAAGTTGTAAGCGTTGGTCTTGGTTGAGCCATATTATCAACAACCCAAAGTTCTTTCACTTTGCGTGAATCATAACGTTGCATTACGAATTTCTTAGAATCCGGAGACCAGTAAACCCAGGTTGAACGACGCTTTTTAGCTTCTTTTTCCTGTTTCTTCTCAGAATCATTTACAGTCGCTTCATATCCACCACCATAAGAGTAAAAACGTTCACCATCAGTTGTTAATTGATGCTCTACAATGGTAGAATCATTCTCATCTTCTTTAGCTTTCAGATAGTTTTCTTTGTCCATCCAGAAAAGATTATAATCTCTAGCGAATAGCACAGTTTCACCATCAGGTGAGATATTTGCCCATCTTGGAGTCTTCTTCTCTTCTTTCCAGTCTTCAATTTCATATAGCTGACCTGTAGCCAGATTATATTCTAAATGGAATACTTTCTTTTTCTTTTTACCTTTTTTCTTGTCTTTCTTTTTGTCTTCACCTTCATCCTTTTTTTCCTCTTCTTCTTTAGTGCTGGTCACATCAAATTGAAATACAGAATCATTCTTCTTGAATTTAGGTTTGATGTTCGGAAGATGTTTGTGGTCGTAAGGATCTTTGGTGATCATCGTAAGCATACGTGCCATTTCATGATTATCGAATAATGGCTTTTTCGATTTTCTTTCAAGATCTACTAAATAGTAAAAAGTACCTTCTGATGTTTTGTAAGAATACCAGAATTTATCTCCCGTTTCCATCCATTTTGGAGTAACAGTTGTGCTGAAAACCATTCTTTTCATCTTTTCAGGAGAAAATCTTTCAGCTAGACGATAATTCGCCTTAGTTATTGGTGTTGGCTGTGCAAAAGCATTTGCTAATGGCAGCATTATGATCACAATAAGCAAAGGAATAATGCGTTTTTTCAAGGTCATAACTTCGTGTTTTGTTTGTTAAATTGAAATTTGAAGTGAAAGATACTGAATGTGTAGATATTCAAATTAGAATTTCGACATATCAGGAATAAATTGGGATAAATAGTGCATTGATGTATCGTATAGCAATGTATCTTTATAAGCCAAATAAACTAAATCTGCTCAGCCCGTAACTTTTTTCGATTTTTGATGTCTACTTATTAGTTTCGAAAGATTATTAATCAATTAAATATTTAATTAAAACCTTATGTATGAAAAGATCTAAATTGATCATAATTCTTAGTTTGGTATTGATNAATGCCTCACTATTAGCACAGGGTACGCGATTATTGCGTGAGCCTGATATTTCAGGAAATAAAGTTGTTTTCACCTATGGTAGCGATATCTGGGTTTCTGATCTAGACGGAGATAATATGCTTCGTTTAACAAGTACTCAGGCAGTTGAAAGCAACCCTTTCTTCTCTCCTGATGGTGAAATGATCGCTTTTACCTCTAATAGAAATGGTGGAAATGATGTTTACCTTATTCCAACCGATGGTGGTGAATCAAAACGTCTGACCTGGCATCCTGATAATGACGTTGCTAAAGGATGGACAAATGATGGTAAATCAATTTTATTCTCATCAAATAGAAATACACCTCCAAGCAGATACGACCGTTTATGGACTGTTTCTGTTGATGGAGGAGCTCCTGAATTACTAATGAAGCAATGGAGTACAAGTGGTTCTTATTCTCCTGATGGTAAAAAGATCGCGATCGATCGTATGCGTCGTTGGGATGTTGAATGGAGAGCTTATCGTGGTGGCCAAAATACACCTCTTATTATATTAGATCTGGAAGATTATTCGGAAACATTACTTCCAAATGAGAAAACTACTGATATCAAGCCTGTATGGGTAGGAGAGGAGATCTATTTCCTTTCAGACAGAGATTTCGTAAGTAATCTTTGGAAATATTCTGTTGGAAGCAAATCACTTGAACAAGTTACAACTTATGAAGGTTCTGATATCAAGCATTTTGCTGTTGATGGTAATAACTTGATCTTCGAAAGAGACGGTTTCCTTCATCTTATGAATATGCAATCTAAAGCTGTTCAACAATTAGCTTTTGAAGTTAAAGGGGATTTCCCTTGGGCTGAAAAGCGTTGGGAAGATGTTAGCAGAAATGCACGTTATGTTTCTTTATCGCCAACAGGTAAAAGAGCGATCATGGAAGCACGTGGAGATATCTTCACAGTTCCTGTTGAAAATGGTGATGCCAGAAATATTACACAAAGTTCTTATGCTGCTGATAGAAATCCGATCTGGTCGCCAAAAGGNGATAAATTAGCTTGGTTCTCTGATGTTGATGGTAAAGGTTATGCTTTAATGTTAGCTGACCAGGATGGATTGTCAAAGCCTGAAGCGATTTCAATTGGCGAATCTGCACTTGGTTGGGAACCTGTTTGGTCTCCAAATGGTAAATTCATCGCATTTATTGATGATGATGTAAGACTACGTATTGTTAACCTTGAGACAAAAGTTGTGATCACTGCAGAGGTTGGTGGTAATAACCTTGAAAGAGGCGGAGTAGGCATGGATTGGTCAAAAGACTCTAAGTGGTTAGCATTCACTAAGTCTGCTACTAATAACTTCCGTCAGGTATTGATCTGGTCTCAGGACGATCAAAAAGTATATACTTTAACGAACCGCTTTGCAGATTCTTTCTCTCCTGTTTTCGATAGAAATGGTAAAAATCTATATTTCTTAGCTAGTACCGATGTTGCATTAGGTAGCGGTTGGGCAAATACTAGCTCAATGACTGCAAATCCTGAATACGGTGCTTATGTTGTTAATCTTCAGTCGAAAGCAAGTTCTCCTTTTAAACCTAAGAGTGATGAGGAAAGTGTGAAGAAAGATAAACCTGCTGAGAAAAAAGAAGATTCGAAGAAGAAATCTAAAAAGAAAGATGCCAAGAAACCTGAAGCTAAAAAAGATGAAGGTATCAAGATCGATTTCGAAGCGATTGATCGCAGAATCATGGCATTGGATATTCCAACTAGAAACTATGCTTATTTAATTGCTGGTCCTGCCGGAACTTTATTCATTACCGAAAGAATTCCTAATTCAAGAGGATATAACCTTAAGAAATATTCATTAGAAAAAAATAAAGCTACAGATTACACAAGTGGCGCATCATCGATCAGAATTTCTGCTGATGGTAAGAAGATGATCGGTCGTGTTAAAGGTAGCTGGAAAGTGATGAACACAAACCGTCCGAATGATAAAGACGGTAAGCGTTTGAAGATCTCATTAAGCATGCACTTAGATCGTGAAGCTGAGTGGAAGCAAATGTTCGAAGAGGCATGGAGATATCAAAGAGATTATTTCTACGATCCTGCAATGCACGGTCGCGACTGGAATGTGGTTTATGAAAGATATGCACCATTAGTACCATTTATTAAGCACAGAGGTGATCTTAATTATGTATTGGATCAAATGAATGGTGAGCTTTCAGTAGGTCATAGCTTCGTATTTGGTGGTGATTTCCCAAGAACTGAAAGAGCAAGCGTTGGTCTTTTAGGCGCCGATCTTGAAAAAGATAATGGTAAGTGGAAGATCAAGCGTATTTATACTTCAGAAAGCTGGAATCCTGGATTGAACGGACCACTGGATCAACCTGGTCTTAAGATCAAAGAAGGATATTATATCGTTGGTGTGAATGGTAAAGAAATGAGTGCGAATGATAATCCATTTATGTTCTTAGATGGAACTTCAGGTCGTCAAACAGTTCTACACATCAATAAAACTGTTGATTTTAAAGGATCATGGAAAGCAGTTGTTAAGCCTATCCGCAGCGAAAGAGCACTTAGACAAAGAACTTGGGTTGAAGATAACAGAAGAATGGTTGATAAGCTTTCAGATGGTAAATTAGCGTATATCTGGGTTCCTAATACTTCAGGAGCAGGTTTCGTATCATTCAATCGTTATTTCTTTGCACAGCAGGACAAAATGGGTGCTGTGATCGATGAGCGTTTCAATGGCGGTGGATTCCTTGATGACTATATGGTAGATCTATTGACCAGAGAAGTTAGAGCTGCCTTAACTAATGAAGTTCCTAATGGTAAACCTATGAAGTTACCTGCTGGTATCGTAGGACCTAAAGTTTTATTAATTAATGAGCTTGCCGGTTCAGGTGGTGATTTCTTCCCATGGGTATTCCGTCAGCAAAAGGCTGGATTACTTATCGGTGCAACAACCTGGGGTGGATTGGTTAAATCATCTGTTCACTATGCATTAATGGATGGTGGTGCCTTAACAGCTCCAGATAATGCTGTATTCGATCCTGCAAACAATGTTTATGTTGCTGAGAACGAAGGTGTAGCTCCGGATATTTTTGTGAGACAAGATGCACGTTCATTACAAGATGGTATGGATCCTCAGCTGGTAAGAGCAGTTGAAGAACTATTAAAAATGTTAGAAGCAAAAGGTGGTGCTAAGGAGATCAAAAATCCTCCTTATCCAAAGCCTGCAGTTAAAAAATAAGCTTTTTTTAGGGCAATATTATTGGACGACATCCGCCAACTGGTGGATGTCGTCTTTTTTTGTCATTTTTTTATTAAATCCCACTTAATTCCTATTACCGAAATACAAAGGTTTTTTCAGACTCAAAATCGCCAAACATCTAGGTATTTAGTTCTTTCCCATAAGTACGACTATAGTTTAATTACAGCGCGAAATTTAATGCCATTTAATCGCAAAAATATTTCTTTATTTTTCGTCAAATTTTTGTTGGGAATAATACTTTTTATATTACTTTCGCGGCGATAAAAAAATGACATTAATCAAGTGAAGTTGGAAGATGAAGTTTGTAGTAATTAGTGAAAGTAATTTCCTGAAAAAGAGACGCTACGAAGCGCTCGTTTTCCTCATATTATTCTTTGGATTTTTCGGTTATTTAGGCCATCACATGGGAATCAGCAATATGCTGAATACACTTATGAATACTGCCTGGGATTTGTTGATGAATACGGTTTTTTATATCATGGGGATCACCGTTCTAACAGGTGCACTTGGTAGATTAATGATCGAGTTTGGGGTTGTACGATTATTAGAAGTAATACTTGCACCATTAATGCGACCATTGTTCAACCTACCGGGTGTTGCATCATTGGCGGGTTTGATGACTTTTTTCTCAGATAATCCGGCAATTATCGGATTATCGAATGATAAAAGCTATAGCAGATATTTTAAAAAGAAGGAATTGATCTCCTTGACCAATTTCGGAACGGCATTCGGAATGGGACTGATCGTTCTTACATATATGTCGGGTTTCGGATATTTTAAACCTGCATTGGTTGGATTATTTGGTGCTGTTATTGGTGCAATGGTTTCTACACGAATCATGCAGAAACTTATCGGTCCGGTTCTAAAAGATGAGGAGTGTGGCTTTGATGAAACTGCAATAGAGGATGATGATAATGTAAGTTTTAAATCGAAAGGAAGTACATTCCTGAGATTTCTGAACTCAATACTTGATGGTGGTAAATCAGGGGTAAACCTTGGATTAAGCATTATTCCAGGCGTAGTTATTATCAGTTCGATCATTATGATCTTAACATTTGGTCCAAAAGACGCAGCAGCAGGATATCAGGGATTAGCTTATGAAGGTGTACCAATTCTACCTCAATTAGCAGGAAAGATCGATTGGTTCTTTAAATTCTTATTCGGATTTGAGAATCCGGAATTGATCGCATTCCCAATCACATCATTGGGAGCTGTTGGTGCGGCATTATCATTAGTTAAAGCATTTGTTGCTCAGAACTTAATTGATGGTAATGCAATTGCTGTTTTTACGGCAATGGGAATGTGTTGGAGTGGTTATTTAAGCACTCATACTGCCATGCTTGATACTTTGGGGTATCGCTCATTAACTAGTAAAGCTTTATTGTCGCACACCATTGGAGGATTAGTTGCAGGTGTTGTGACACACTATGGGTATGTTTTAATTAGTATGTTCATTGCAATTTAGTGGGAGAGATGACATTAAGAGTAGTTGGATTAGTAGTGTTTATGAGCTGTACAGCTTATCTGAGAGGGGAGAATACGGAGAATAATAAAGTAGATCCTAAACAAGATCAGAAAATGATCGCTCTAGAAAAGGTTGAAAGAACGAGTAATTTCGTGATGTCAACGACTTTGATCAATCAGCATATGTGGAGAGGTTTTGCTTCTGGGAATGCACCGGCAATGGAGCCATACATAGCATGGAGATATAAAAACTTTTCAATTAATGCGTGGGCAGCTTATGCGATAAATGGGAGTTATCGCGAATTTGATATGTGGGCAACTTATACCTGGAAGAATTTCACTTTTGGGGTTTTTGATTACTTCAGCCCGGAACCGGATCAGCCAAATCCAAGATTTTTCAATTATAGTAATGATGACACCAAGCATTTGATCGAATATCAGATTCAGTATGATGGAAAAGCAATCCCGATCTCCATCATGTATGCGCAATTCATTCATGGTTTCGATAAGAATGAAGACGGTGGGCAGAATCTTTCAAGATATATTGAGCTAGGTTATACATTTGTGCTTCCTAATGGCAAATTAAAGCTGGAAGTAGGCTTTACGCCTGCAAAAGGGATGTACGCACCACAAGCGTCAATATTCAATTATGGGATCACCTTGGAGAAGCAGATGAGGTTCTCTTCAGAGTTAAGTGTACCTGCTAAATACAAACTGATCTATAACAAAGAAACAAATGATGTACACTTTACAGTGGCATTTGTAATAGAATAGGGAATAGAATTATCGAAGATGAGAAGCCGTTCACACTGTAGGACGGTTTTTTTTTGCTTCGCTGCGCTCAGCATTTAATGTTTGAACTGAGATTGGGATAAGAGGTGTAGGGATGACCTCCGCTGTAAGGGGGATGTCATCCCTTTTCTAAACTAATGTAGTGTAATATTAAAGTACTCTTCGACTTCACAAAATTCATTACTGAATTTTGCTCCGCTCAGAGACCCTTTACCTAAGAATTATTGCTTGTACCAATAACCCTAAAGATAATAAATACGTAATAGGTCCCTGAGCGATCTCGCGGAACGCGAGAGAGTCGAAGGGCGTTTATTAATTGACCATGATTATAGATAGGCGAAGCTAACTTTAAGTACTCCGCTGGCCTTTAGTTTTGCATTTAGGTAATTCAAGAAGTTATCTTTAAAAAAGAATGGGGTGAACTTACCCGCTGGCCAGGCTAATGACCTATT
>PARP01000051.1 GCA_002711565.1 Bacteroidota bacterium | reverse complement strand
AGAAAACTGCTGCAATGGCCCAAAGGATTGCAATGATGATAAGAATTCTGCGCTTATTACTTTCATTTGATATTTTAATCGGATCAAATGTAGATGCGAATACCGGAATGATCACCAATGCCACAAATAGAGATGAAGCCAGTACAATGATCAGTGTCATTGGCATATACTTCATGAATTCGCCCATTAACCCATCCCAGAAAAGTAATGGGAAGAATGCCGCAAGCGTAGTCAATGTAGATGAAATGATTGGCATGGCAATTTCACCAACAGCTTGTCTTGCAGATTCAAATAAAGAGTATCCTTTGGTACGATAGCGTACAATATTTTCCACCACAACGATCGCATTATCCACAAGCATACCTAAAGCGAGAATCAATGCAAAGAGGACGACCATATTAATACGTACACCAAGCAGTGAAATCACAACGAATGAAATCATCATTGACATTGGAATGGCGATACCAACAAATAATGCATTACGTGTACCCAGGAAGAAGAATAATACAATAATCACGAATAACATACCCAGAATGATACTGTTCTCAAGATCCGATAATTGTTGTCTTATCATATCAGAAGAATCATTCGTAATTGAAATATTTAAGTTTTCAGGAAGACTGTGATTCGCTTTTGAATCATCAAGGATTTTATAGACTTTATCGGTAGTTGCCAGAATGTTTTCACCACTTTTCTTGATCACCTGAAGTGATACCACAGGCTCTTTATTCAATCTTGAGAAACTGTTTGGTTCTGCATAACCATCGATTACTTCTGCAACATCTTTAAGATAAACTACTTTTTGCTTTTCGTTTTTAACAATGATATTCTCGATCTCCTTCATATTGGCAAACTCACCAATTGTACGAATCGATCTTCGGGTTCCTCCCAGCTTAACATCACCACTGGATATAGATACATTCTCAGCAGCGATTGCCTGCTCGATCTTGTCGAAATTGATCTGATAGGATTCCAATTTATGCAGATCTACATTGATCTTGATCTCACGATCATTGATCCCCTGAATCTCAACTCTGGAAACTTCATAAACAGATTCTATTTCATCTTCGAGATATTCGGCGTATTCTTTAAGCTCGACCAAGCTGTAATCTCCGGAAAGGTTGATATTCAAGATTGGGAACTCAGAGAATTCAATATCTGTAACCACCGGATCTCCATAAATCGAAAGATCATTTGGAAGTTCAGGTTTCGCTTTATCAACAGCATCTTTTACATCCTGCAATGCTTGCTTGATTTCAATATTTGTATTGAATTCAACAATGATTAATGAAACATCCTGCGCAGAGGTAGAGTTTAATTGTTTGATACCTTTGATTGTTTCAACCTCTTTTTCGATAGGCCTGGTGATCAAATTTTCGATATCTACAGGAGCATTACCCGGATAAAATGTTTGAACCAAAATGGTTGGCATAACAATATCAGGATTAAGTTCCTTTGGTAAACTGATATAGGAAAACATCCCATACAGTCCGAGCACTAGTGTTAATAAGAAAACTGTGTTCTTATTCTTTAGTGCCAGTGTTGAGAGTTTAAACTCCCGTACCACTGTATTTATAGTGTCTTTAACTTTATTCATTTGACAAACGTATTAAACGATTACTTCGATATTTGAATGGTAGAACCATCAGTGATTTGAGTGAAGCCTTTCACAATAACCTTTTCCCCAGCCTTCAAGCCATTAATGATCATACTTTTATCCATATAGGTACGACCTGTTTCAACATATCGCTTCTTGGAAGTCCAATCAGTGCCATTCTTAGTAGCAACATATAAGAATGAGCCTCTATTATCCTGCTTAACAATGATTGAAGGAACAACAATAGCAGCTTCTTCTGAGAAGTCATTTATCTTGATGATTGCCAAACCGTTTGGCTTTAGAATTTCTTTTTTATTATCGACCTTTAACTGAACGTTTACGGTACGATTCATTGGGTGAATAATGCTTCCGATTCTATATATGGGTTTCACCATATTCATATCAGGAAAGGACGGAAAACTTACTTCTACCTTATCACCTTTTTTTACAGCAGCGAGATAATTTTCAGCTAAATCAGCATTGATATAAAGCTTATTAAGGTTTACCATTTGCATTAATTGAGCACCTGGATTAGCAAGTTCTCCTTCTTTCAGGATCACATCGTCTATGATTCCGTCGAATGGAGCTTTAATAATCAAGAGTTCAAGGTTTGACTTAAGAGTTTCAATATTACTTTCCAAAGATTCAAAATTGTTCTTAGCTGTTAAATAATCGATCTCGGAACCAATTTTTTGATCCCAAAGATTTTTTTGTTTTTTGAAAACGATCTCAGCTAATTCCAATTGGGTTTCAGCTTGTTTGATCTGATTTTTAATAACAGATGTATTTAATTCGGCAAGAACCTGATCTTTCATAACACGATCTCCTTCTTTCACAAAGATCTTTTTGATCTGACCCGGAGCTTCAGGACTTATAAACGCGATATTCTGAGCTTCTATGGTTCCTGTTAATTCGATATAGTGATCGAACTTTTCAGCCGCTAGAGTTTGTACACTAACCGGTATTGCAGGTTTAGCAGCCGTCTGTTCAGTTTGTGCTGAATCCTGGTTTGCTGATGAGCCGCAACTTGCAGCTACGAAAGCAACGATTAATAAGAGCGCTATTTTTTTCATTATTGTATACANTATTTTTTTGTTTTCTTTTCTAAATATTTTAATCCTTTTTCATTCACGATCCCATGTAAATGGTAGATCAGCATCTCTTTAATAAAGTCTGGATGACAGATGTTCTCAAATTGCAGAATGTTGTTTTCAAAAATGATTTCAGACATCATAAGTATAATCTGAGGAACCATTTCCGTATTCATATCCTGACGATAAATCCCTTGCTCAATTCCTAACTGAATATTGTTTGTGTGAAATTCTATTAAGCGTTCAGCACGTCTTTTCCTCATTTTAATATGTTCTTCAGGAAAGTACTTCTGAAGATCAAATACCATTGTATGAGAATGAGTTTCCCGAATATTACTCATGAATTCTATCAGACTCAACACCTGATCAATAGCATTCTCTTTGGCTACGAATGAGTTTACCGCAATTTCAGAGATACGTTCAAAATTGTATTCCATCACATGTGATACAAGATCTTTCTTATCATTGAAATACTGGTATAAAGTCTTTTTCGACATACCCATTTGAGAGCTGATATCGTCCATGGAAACGCTTTTGATTCCATAAATCTGGTACAGCTCCAAGGACTTTTGTATTATTTGTGTTTTCTTTTCTTCCATAATCCCGTTTCTATCTGTTTACTCTGAAAGTAGTTTTTCCAATGCCAATTTAGCTGCAACCAGATCAACTATTGAATTGATATAATCTGATTCTGCAGTTAAATACTGATTATAGTTTTGCAATAAATCCAAACTTGAGAAAACACCTTCTTTATATTTCAATAGAGCTTTTTTATAGATCTTATCAGAAAGCATTTTACTTTTATTCTTATTCAAATGTATTGATAGGCTATTTCTGAAATTTGTACTTGCAGTTTCGTGAGCAATACCTAAACTGGTTTGCATTTGATTGTCCAGCTCTTCGATCTTTTGAAGTTCTAGCTTAGCTTGTTGAACCTTTGCTTTACGCATTCCACTGCTGAATATAGGAATGTCCATTTGGAATCCATAAACCTGTGTTGTATACCAGGGCTCGCTTCTATCAAAGAAGTTGTAACTATTTCGTTGAGCGTCTTTTTGATAGTTGAAAAAAGCCGAAATTGAAGGTAGATATTCAGATTTGAAATTCTTAAGATTAAGCTCACTAAGCTTCTTTTGATTCTGTAATACTTTATAATCAATATTTTGATCGAAACTAAAACCGCTGTTTAATACTTCTGTTCCTTTTACACCGTTTAATAAATCATTAAGGTTGTCCGTAAGATCGATTGCGTAATTTAATTTTAAGCCAAGATTTAACTTTAAATATGACCGTGCAATGATAACCTGATTGTTGGTATAGAACATATTTGCCTCCAGATCAGCTACCATAAGATCCAATTGATCAACATCCGTATCCTCAATAAAACCTTGTGCATGAATTGTAGCAGTCTCATCTCTCATTTCTTTGAGACTTTTCATGGTAGACTTAAGGATCTCCAATTGTTCTTCAGCAACCAATACTAGGAAATATGCATTCGTAACACTTTCTTGGATATCGATCTCTGATTTTTGAAGTTGGATCTTTGATTGGTCCAAATATGCTTTAGCTGCTTGCAGGCCTACTATATAAGAACCTTTGAAGATCAATTGAGAAACACTAAGCTGAGCTGTAGCATTATATTTTGTTCCAAAGGAAACCGGAAAAAACTCCTGTTCAGCCTGTGGTACAACTGGAACTAATCCGAATTTTTCTTCGTTCACCTGATAAATTGCTCCTGTAATGAAATCAGGGAACAATGTAGTCGGCAAACTCATATAGTTTGTGTTGGAAATCGTACCTGCTATTTGCGGTAAACCAATAGCAGTCGTTTCATTGATCTTCCTCTTCGCGATCTCAACATCCGTGCGAGCGTTTTTCATATTATAATTATTCTCGATCGCAAATTGTATGGCTTCCTCAAGGCTGAAAGAGCTTTGATCCTGACTCCAGACCATTAAAGGAGCACATAGAAATACTATCAGTACTAATTTTACTAGTTTCATTTTTATCATTTAAAAATTTAGTTTAAAACATAGAAAGTAGGGGGCCTTCTATGAGATCACATCGTGATTCAATAATGTAGACTGCAAATATAAGGTAAAAGTTACACTGGGAAACAAAAAACATGTTAAAAGTTTCCTGAGTTTCGGTTAGAATTTGATACAGAATCTCTTATAAAGCTTAATTTATAAGGGTTTCCTGATTAATTGATAAAAATCAAGAAAATCTAAAGAATAGTAAATAATTACTTTTTTTACAGATCCTGGTTCAAATAAGCAGCTTTTTGCATCCTTCTTTTTTCAGATCCACTAACAATAGTTGTGATGGTTGAATCACCTGTAATATTAACCACAGTTCTAAGCATATCCAGTGGTCTGTCAACTGCAAAAATTAATGCGATACCAGCTGAAGGAACACCGATAGCTTCAAGAACTATAACAAGCATAACCATTCCGGCTCCGGGGACAGCAGCAGCACCAATAGAAGCCAGAGTGGCCGTTAATACAATTGTAAGCTGCATAGAAAGTGTCAGGTCATATCCAAATGCCTGAGTAATGAAAATTGCAGCAACAGCCTGATATAAACTCGTTCCATCCATATTAATTGTTGCACCCAGAGGAAGTACAAAACTTGAAACTTCCTTTGAAACTCCAAGATTCTTTTCACAACAATCGATAGTAAGTGGTAAAGTAGCGGCACTTGAACTGGTTGAGAATGCTAATAATTGTGCAGGAACGATTCCTTTTAAAAAATCGAAAAAACGGGTTTTTGTAAGCAATGAAAGAAAACCCGGATAGATTATAAAAATCATTAATAGCAGACCCGTGATTACTGTCAGTGCATATAAACCCAGAGCAGCGAACAGATTCATGTCACCGGATACATCTACTATTAGAGCTGCAAGCAAAGCAAAAACACCATATGGTGCTCCACGCATGATAATGTCTATAAGTTTTAGTATGATCTCATTTAAACTGGAGATTAGACTTTTTACCGGTTTGGTTTTTTCTGTCGGAAGCATGACCATTGCAATTCCAAACATGATGACAAAAAAGATTACTTGCAACATTTTGGAGTTATCCGTCATTGCTCTAAAAATATTATTCGGAACAATATCTACCAATGTCTGTAATGGTCCATCCTGCTTGATTTCAGCAGCAGCACTTTGCTTCGATTCTATGTTGTGCTCATATTTAGCCTGAAAAGCTTCTCTTTTATCTGATGGAAAAAGATTGCCCGGATTGGTCATATTTACCAGTAAAAGACCTACAATAATTGCAATTACAGTAGACGCCATGTAAAGCGAAATCGTTTTTAGCCCTATTCTGGATAGTTTGGTAATATCAGTTAAATTGGAAACACCATTAATGATTGATACGATGATCAAAGGAACCGCAATTAATTTCAATAAATTGATAAAAATGGTTCCGAAAGGCTTAATCCAATCAGTCGTAAACTGAATAAGTCCTGCTTCAATAGCAATGAATCCCCAGATGACACCAAGTACCATCCCAATTAAAATTTTCCAGTGTAAGGCTAGTTTCTTTTTCATGAATTTGAAAATTTGTAATTTACAGAAATAGAAACAATTCCAAAATTTTCAAATCCATGGAACCGCTTCGCTTTCTCATAAACTTTTTTAATCATTTTCAATATGGTATGCTTAAAAAAGTTTATTATCATTTCATAATTCTAAAGTGAAAAACAAATATAGAAAAATGCAACTATTCAGCAACTTATAAAGATGGCATTTAGACAAGTAAAAGAATTCTGAATTCTAATCATGAAATTCTATCTTCTAAACTTCCATTTTTGTATTTTAGTTAGGAATTGAAACTTCAACTATGACTAAACGTATTGGAATTCTAACTGCCGGGGGCGACTGCCCCGGTATCAATGCTGCAATTCGTGGTGTTGGTAAAACAGCGATCATTAAGTATGGAATGGAAGTGCTTGGATTTTCATCCGGATTTCTCGGTTTGATCAACAAAGATTATGAAGTGCTTACAGAACCTAAACTCTCAAACATATTAACTCTTGGAGGAACGATACTTGGCACATCCAGAGTTAAACCTTTCAAAAAGGATGAGCTTTCCTTTAATGCTATCGATAAACCTAAACTGATCAAAAAGCATTATGAAGAATTAGGATTGGATTGCGTTGTTTGCATTGGAGGTAATGGCACTCAAAAGAATGCAATGAAACTCTCTGATTATGGTTTGAATGTGATCGGAGTTCCAAAGACCATCGATAATGATGTGTGGGGAACGGATGTGACATTTGGTTTCGACTCGGCATTGAATATTGCTACAGATGCTATTGATAGGTTACACTCAACTGCCAATTCTCATAGTAGGATCATGGTGATTGAGATCATGGGACATCATGCAGGTTGGTTGGCTTTGTATTCCGGAATGGCTGGTGGAGGGGATGTAATATTGATCCCAGAACTTGACTATGACATCGACTATATAGTGGATTATTTAGAGGAAAGAGCTCGAAGAAAGAAGACCTATTCTATCGTTGTTGTGGCTGAAGGAATTAAGCACTCTTCAAAGAATAAGTCGGCTGCACAATTTGTTGCTAGTCAGATCCAAAAGAGAACCAATCTTGAAACCAGAGAAACCATTTTAGGATACATCCAACGCGGAGGAAGTCCTTCGCCTGCCGATCGGATCTTAGCAACCAGATATGGAGCTTATGCAGCCGAATTGATCTCGAAAGAACAATATGGTTTGATGGTCAAAAAAGAAGGTGATGTGATCTCTTCAATTCCACTGAATGAAGTTGGTGGAAAATTGCGTAAAGTGCCGCAAGATCATCCGATCATTAAAAAGGCACTTGGATTAGGAATTTGTTTGGGTACTCCTAGTAATAACGGATTATAAGATCTTCTAGTTTTCTTTTAGGTACGTGATGAACCTGATCTTCATCACGCCAGTATTTGATCTCTTCTCCTGCTAAATCATCAATTACTATTTCTTCTTTTGGCTTCCCAAGAGCAAGTATTAATGAAATTTTAAAGCCTTCAGGAACCGGAATTTCATTGATGAGCTTATTTCGTTTTATGGAACCGATCATACAACCGCCTAATCCTTTTTCAACTGCACCTAACAACATACTTTGAGCAGCAATAGCTACATCATATTCTGTGGGTTTTGCAGAAGAGGTTTTTGCGAGAATGATAATATATGCAGATGGCCTTTCCCCTTCTTCCGGTCCATCCCAATCTTTTAAATATCCTGCCCATAATGTATTTGGAAATATGATCTCATTTTTCTCGGGAGTGTTCGAAATAATGAATTTGAGAGGTTGCAAGTTTGCACCTGATGGAGATAATCTTGCCAGATCAATTAATTCTTCCAATGTTTCGATTGAGATCTTATGATCTTCATAAAATCTTCTGTAGGATCTGTTTTTTTGAACTAGATATTTTAGCATAGCTTAGGCAATTAAAATTTTAGTCTGATTTGCAATCCATTGTTCCATTGCTTCAGTGTTTCATGGCTTGTCTTGAGCTCGGCCCATAACCTTGTCGAAGAGTGTCATAGGGCTGCTTCGCGAAATAAATAATTAACACTGATATATAATGGCCCATGGATATGAAACTGTGTGGGAGTTTCTTTCCCACTTTGTCTGTCAAGCCGCAAAACCTTAACAAATATAATGTTTAGTCAAGACACAACAAAACTCCAGCATACTCTATGACCCAATACTAAAAGCAGGGCGATAATACCACCAGGTTTGTCAATTTGGTGAAAACTGATTTTTAATAGATTAAAAGAATAGTATTAATGTCATCTAATTACCGGAACGGCAAAACCCGTTTGTAATAATGTTGGTCTTCGTTATAAAGATTTTAAAACCAAGCTAAGGATCAATATTTCACCACAAAAACTATCATCTATTTCATTACTAAGCCATTATGTCTTATTTTATACTAGCAAGAAATGTCAAAATGTCGTAATATTTTAAAAATTGTTAAAACGACAATTAAGTTAAATTTTCGATAAAATTAAGTGTGTCAGCAATATACGTGTTTCTTAATAGTCAAATTTAGGCACTTCTGGTATGCAATTTGAAAATTCAAAAATGAAAGCAAAATTTCAAAGAAATAACTTAAAGTTTAACTAAAAATGGAGGACACAATTATGACACTCGTAAAATTAAGAAACGATTGGATGCCATCATTTCCTTCCTTAATAGATAGATTTTTTGAAGGTGATTTGATGGATTGGAACAGTACTAACTTTGCAGGAACTAATTCTACTTTACCTGCTGTAAATGTTAAAGAAAGCCATGATGAATTTAAGATTGAGGTAGCTGCTCCCGGAATGAAAAAAGACGATTTTAAAATCAGTTATGAAAATGGAAGATTAACTATCTCTTCTGAAAAGAAAAATGAACGCGAAGAGAAAGAAGGTGAAATAATATCTCGTAAAGAGTTCAGTTATCAATCTTTCCAACGTTCATTTGCAATTGCCGATACTGTTGTTTCTGCTAATAAAATTACAGCAATGTACGAAGATGGTATACTGAATGTTGTTTTACCCAAGCGAGAAGAGGTTAAACCAAAACCAGCGAGAGAAATAAAAATCAAATAATTTTTTAGGGATAGGCATTCTGCCTATCCTATTTTATTGCATTTGCAATAAAAACTTTCCTATTAATCAATAATGTTATTGCTTATTAAGCATTTAAAGTATTTTAAATTTTATTAAAAATGAATTTATTTATTACAAAAATCATGGAGGGCAAGGCGATGAAGAAGTTTAGTTTAGTATTAATTGCATCTATTCTCGGAAGTGCTCTAACAATTGGTATATTTAAATTTTTTGAAATAGACGATAGCAAGTTATTAAAAATTGAACATATTACAGATTCGCCAGTTGTAGGAGCTGCCTATACAATTAATAAAAAAGGAGAAATTGTTCCACTGCAATTTACTGATGTGGCAAAGAAAGTTATGCCTGCAGTAGTAAATATTAAATCAACACAGTTATATAGAGTAAGTAATAGTGGACAACAAGATCCTTTTCGTCGTTTTTTTGATGATGATATTTTTAAACATTTTTTTGGTCCAGATTTCAGACCTGAATCCCAACAGCCAAGACAAAGGGGTCCACAAGCACGCATTGGGACAGGTTCAGGAGTAATAATCAACTCCGATGGATACATTGTTACGAATAACCATGTAATACATAATGCAGATGATATTGAAGTAACATTAGATGATAATAGAGTTTTTAAAGCGAAAGTTATAGGTACTGACCCATCAACTGACCTAGCTCTTATTCAAATTAAAGAAACAGATTTACCATATGTTCCATTGGTAAACTCAGATGAAGTGGAAGTTGGAGAATGGGTTCTCGCAATAGGCAATCCTTTTAATTTGAATTCTACTGTTACGGCTGGAATTGTCAGTGCCAAAGGTAGAAACATAAACATATTGCAAGACAGAAGTGCAATAGAATCATTTATTCAAACCGATGCCGCAATAAACCCTGGAAATAGTGGCGGTGCTTTGGTTAACTTAGAAGGTGGATTAATTGGTATTAACACAGCTATTGCTAGTCCTACTGGATCATACGCGGGTTATGGATTTGCTGTACCTGCTAACATTGTCTCAAAAGTAGTTGAAGATCTATTGAAATATGGTATGGTTCAAAGAGGTTATCTTGGAATTATAATACGTGATGTTGATGGCAATTTAGCTAAAGAAAAAGACCTTAAACTTACTGAAGGAGTATATGTTGATAGTATAACAGCAAATAGTGCTGCAGGTGAAGTTGGGGTAAAAGAAAATGATGTTATAACTCATATAAATGATATTGAAGTAAAAGCTACAGCTAAATTATTAGAAACTATAGGAAGACATAGACCTGGAGATGAAGTCTTGCTGAAAATAAATCGAGATGGAAAAGAAAAAGAGTTCATAGTA
Source organism: Bacteroidota bacterium (assembly GCA_002711565.1). Taxonomy (GTDB): domain Bacteria; phylum Bacteroidota; class Bacteroidia; order Bacteroidales. Next base: position 4,381 of record PARP01000051.1, on the reverse strand, counting down.
AAACTTAGAAATCAAGAAGGCAAAGCAAAATTTGGTGAGAAAGGACCAGAAGATATACTTGAGGTTTTAGGTGTTGAATTGGAAGAAATTGACAAAGAACTATCTAGAAAACTAGATATTGAAGGAGGAGTAAGAATATCTAAGCTTTCTGCAGGTAAATTGAGCAGGCAAACCAATATTAAAGAAGGATTTATTATAACCAAAGTAGATGGTCAAAAGGTGAAAACCATTGAGAAATTCACAGATATTTTAAAAGATATAAAAGGTGGTGTTATGATTGAAGGTATCTATGAGGACTATCCAGGGAGTTATTATTATGCTTTTGGTTTATAGCGAGTAAGTTTGTTTTAATTAAAGTGAACTCTAATGAGCTAATAGATTTAAATCAATGGGGAGAAAAGGAGTTTTTATATCAAAACTATGAAATTATAAATGAGTTTTTAATCTGAATATGATTATGTTTAAAAAATTCTATAGCTTTCTAGCGTTATTAAATGCTAAGATTTAAATAAAGCGGAGGCATCATTGAAGATTGTAAAACTGTTTAAGAGTAGAGTCATTAAAACCAGATTTTTTTATGAAAAATGTAAAGATTGATGGTGCAATGGATATTACATTCCTGTAGGAAATAGTTGGTCTTTTTCATCTAAAAAAACTACTTGCCTTTTAATGAAATAGAACTGTTTGAACAGGAGTTCAGTGAAAGAATCCTGTTAGATGCCAAATTTGAAACGTGGCATAGCAATCAAGCTATTGGGTTTATAGTAAAAAGTCAACATTTATTGTTGACTTTTTTTATAAATACAACGCCTAAATGTGTCATTATGACCTATTTAGGCGTTGAAAGCAAGACAGATTGGCACCAAAATAAAATAGTTGTTAAATCGAAATTAACACAATGTCTATAAGTGCTAGATTATAAGGAAAATACAAAAATATTTATATTGGTAATCAGCTCATTGGAATGTAATTTGAATATTCATATTTGATAATTAAGGTTAATAAATAAAATAAAGTCATAAGAATGAACTTAGATAAATTTACATTAAAATCACAGGAAGCTATTCAAAGAGCTCAGCAGATTTCATTAGAATTTGGGCATCAGAGCATTGAGTGTGGACATTTGCTCAAGGGAATTTATGAAATAGATGAGAATGTAATACCATTCTTATTTAAAAAGCTTTCGGTTAATCATAGATTAATAAAACAGGCTCTAGATAAGCTTATTCATAGCTATCCTAAAGTTGATAGTGGACAACAATATCTATCGAGGAAAGCAAACGAAGTATTATTAAAAGCACAGAACTTTTTAAAGGAGTTTGGAGATGAGTATGTTTCACTTGAACATTTAGTATTGGCGCTTCTAAATGTAAAAGATAGTGTATCTCATTTATTAAAGGATAGTGGCATCAACGAGAAGGAATTTAAATTAGCAATAAATGAATTGAGGAAAGGAGAAAAATCAAATAGTCTTAGCTCAGAAGATTCATACAATGCGTTAGGTAAGTATGGAATTGATTTAATTGAACAAGCAAATTCAGGAAAGTTGGATCCTGTAATTGGTCGTGATGAAGAAATTCGAAGGGTTCTGCAAATATTATCACGTAGAACAAAGAATAATCCAATCTTGGTTGGAGAACCTGGCGTTGGAAAAACTGCAATTGCAGAAGGTTTAGCATATCGAATTGTGAATGGAGATGTACCTGATAATTTAGCATCGAAGCAAATTTATACGCTCGATATTGGAGCATTAATCGCAGGTGCTAAATATAAAGGAGAATTTGAGGAACGTTTAAAAGCTGTAGTCAAAGAAGTTATTAGTTCTGAAGGGAGAATTATTTTATTTATTGATGAAATTCACACCCTCGTTGGTGCTGGCGCAAGCGAAGGTGCTATGGATGCTGCTAATATCTTAAAACCAGCTTTGGCTAGAGGGGAGCTACGCGTTGTTGGAGCTACTACACTAAATGAATATCAGAAATTTTTTGAAAAGGATAAAGCTTTAGAAAGACGTTTCCAAATGGTAATGATAGATGAACCTTCGGAAGAAGATGCAATTTCAATCTTGCGTGGTTTGAAGGAACGTTATGAGAATTTTCATAAAATCCGAATCAAAGATGAATCTATAATTGCAGCAGTTCAGCTATCCAAAAGATACATAACAGAACGATTCTTGCCTGATAAAGCAATTGATTTAATTGATGAAGCATCAGCTCATTTGAGGTTGGAAGTGAACTCTATGCCTACAGAAATTGATACTATAGAGCGAAAAATTCGTCAACTGGAAATAGAAAAAGAAGCAATTAAAAGAGAAAAGGACAAGGAAAGGTTATCTCAAATTAATAATTCAATTGCGAATCTTGACGATGAATTAAAACAATTTAAAGCTAAATGGAATGATGAAAAAGAAATAGTTACACAAATTCAAAATACCAAGAAGCAAATCGAAGATTTAAAGTATCAGGCAGAGAAAGCAGAACGAGAAGGAGAATTAGGTAAAGTGGCAGAAATAAACTATGGTGTTTTACCACAAGCAAAAGATAAGTTAGATCAGCTGGTGAATCAATTAAAAGAATTGGAAACTCAAGGGAAAAGATTAATGAGAGAAGAAATAACGACTGAGGATATAACTGAGGTTGTTTCAAATTGGACAGGTATTCCTATTCAAAAAATACTTTCCACAGAGCGTGAAAAACTTTTAAAAATTGAAGATAAATTACACGAACGTGTAATTGGTCAGGATGAAGCTATTCAGGCTATTTCAGATGCAATTCGAAGAAGCAGAACAGGTCTTTCAGATCAAAAACGACCTATCGGATCATTCCTATTTTTAGGAACTACTGGTGTAGGTAAAACCGAGCTTGCAAGAGCTTTAGCAGAATACTTATTCGATGATGAAAATATGTTAACTCGAATTGATATGAGCGAATATCAGGAGCGACATGCAGTCTCACGTTTAATTGGAGCTCCTCCTGGATATGTTGGTTACGACGAAGGAGGACAGCTTACCGAAGCTGTTAGAAGAAAACCTTATTCGGTTGTTCTCTTAGATGAGATTGAAAAAGCACATCCCGATGTATTTAATATTTTACTACAGGTGCTCGATGAGGGCAGACTTACTGATAATAAAGGAAGAACAGCCAACTTTAAGAATACTATTGTAATAATGACATCAAATATTGGATCCGATATTATTCAAGAGAGCTTACAAAACTTGGATGATAAAAATTCAGATGAGTTGTTAAGCAAAACAAATTCAATGGTATTTGATTTGTTAAAACGAACAGTTCGCCCTGAATTCTTAAATAGAATTGATGAAATGATCATGTTTAAGCCATTATCAAAAACGGACATTTATGAAATTGTAAAATTACAGTTCAGATATCTAGAGAATTTATTGGCAAAACAAGAAATTAAGATTGAAGCAACAATAAAGACAATAGATTATTTAAGCAATGTAGGATTTGATCCACAATTTGGGGCAAGACCTATTAAGCGCTTGATTCAAAAAGAAATACTTAATCTTCTTTCTAAGGCTATACTGGAAGGTAATGTAGTGCCAAAGTCAAGAATAATAATGGATGTTATCGACAATAAGATTATTTTCAAATAATTTTACTTAAGTCTAAAGCTCTTTTGCAGAGCTACCCTCCGTAAAAGAGCATTAGTAAAATAAAAATGTAGCTGAAAGCTTAGAAGAGTAAGGTGGATATTATTTTGACTTATCAGAATTATAAAACTAATCTAATAAACACCATCAAGCTGAAACAAATAAAAATATTGTTTTACTGGTCAGATTGTGAAACAGTTTAGAACTTGCAAGTGCTGATAGGTCCTTAAGAAAACTTCATCGATTTACGAACTTATACGATGATAGGCAATAGTCCTATTTTTACAGTCATCTTACTTTATGACGTTTGTGTATACATATTTTTGTTATTTCATATTTATGTTTTGAGCATGTTATACAACATGTCAGCAAAAAGCCATAGTCAGATAATGAGCCTTTTATGTTTTTGAAATATGTGAAAATGTAGACTGTGTATTGTAATTTTTTAAAATCAATTCAATTTGCAAATTGTCAACAGCCAACAATGGAGAGATGAACTAAGATAGGGAAAAAGTGACTATAGTTCATAAAGTGAACTAGAGTGAACTAAAGTGTCTAAAATAGTTGAACGTTATGGAGGTTGTTTAAAGACAAGTGCAGCTAGCAATGAAACAATGAAGCTGTGAAACCATGAAACAGTGAAACCCTTCGAATTCTAAGTTAAAGTCAAGTTTTTTATTTGTTTTATTAGTTTTAAGCAACTTGCTTGAGTTTCACATATGGAGTACCTCTTTTAATCACTGCGAAAGCTCTTGTTATAAGTTTAAATTT
>PARP01000050.1 GCA_002711565.1 Bacteroidota bacterium | reverse complement strand
TATCTAATATCTAATATCTAATATCTAATATCTACTCTCTACTCTCCTTACACCACGTTCCTTCAGCGATCCAAAGGTTTCTGATGGTATAGGTGTTTAGTCCGGATACAATTGCAGGATCTTTTGAAAGGATTGTTTTTACAGAATCGGTTAAGAGTCCGTCTAAAAGGAGAATTCCTCCTTTATCAGCTCCAAAAGTTCCTTGAACAACGATATTGTTCTTATACTCACTCAAGAATCTGATACGTTCTTTATTGAGCATCGTTTTTTTGGTATTTGTGCCTCTTCTAGGAATGTATCTGATGAATGAATAGGTAGCCATTTCATACTGCTCAGGGATCTTACAAATCGTTCCAAATTGCATATCAAAAGGAAAAACCTCCAACTTCCATCGTTTAGCCTGAATCCCCACATCAGTTGCTAGATGTTCCCAAACTTCTTCTTCAGTATCTACTTCGAAAACATAAATCCCACCTTTCTCTGCAAAAGGACCTGCAGCAACAATCTTCCCCATATTATAAAGCCGTTCGATATTTTTTAAATGCGCATTTTGAAGATACTGAGCTGAATCTTCAGATATCACATCTTTATCAGGATTGGTGTTCAGGAATACGAAATAGAAAGTGCCTTCGCTAAAGGATGTTAATGACAGTCCCAGGCAAAAGAGTAATAGGAAAAATTTAGATTTCATTGTTTATTTATTAATAGATCGGGCATAGGGGCGTGCCTTCTGATCTGTAAATTCACCATTAAGATACTTCAAATATCCTGCAATGGCAATCATAGCAGCATTATCTGTGGTATATTGGAATTTAGGAATGAAAACTTTCCACTCTCCGGCTTCCTCCATTTCTACAAAACGCTTTCTGATCTCTGAGTTAGCTGAAACACCGCCTGCGATAGCCACTTGCGTGATTCCTGTTTGCTTTGCAGCTATTTTTAACTTCTTCATCAACACTTCTACGATGGTATGTTGAATTGAAGCACAAAGATCGTTTAGGTTTTCCTCAATGAAGTGTTCATTCTTCTTTAACTTATCACGAATCAGATATAAGAATGCAGTTTTTAAACCGCTAAAGCTATAATCAAGCTCTGGAATTCTTGGTTCAGTGAATTTGAATGCCAATGGATTACCTTCTTTTGCATATTTATCGATCAATGGTCCACCCGGATAAGGTAAGCCTAAGATCTTCGCTGCTTTATCGAAAGCCTCTCCAGCCGCGTCATCTATGGTTTTTCCGATGATTTCCATATCGAAATAATCCTTCACTAAAACGATCTGTGTATGACCACCCGAAACAGTTAAACACAGAAAAGGAAATTCTGGTACAATATCTGTTTCTTCATCCTTAATAAAATGAGCTAAAATATGTCCTTGCATATGGTCAACTTCAATCAATGGAACATCTAATCCCATGGCAAAAGTTTTGGCAAATGAAGTTCCAACCAAAAGGGATCCTAAAAGTCCCGGACCACGTGTAAATGCAATGGCATCAAGCTGATTTTTACTTATATTTGCTTTATGCAGGGCAGATGCAATTACAGGTATGATGTTTTGCTGATGTGCTCTTGAAGCCAACTCCGGCACAACTCCGCCATAGTTTTTGTGAACTTCCTGATTCGCAATAACATTGGAAAGGATTTTTTGCCCTTGAATTACGGCTGCTGATGTATCATCACAAGAGGATTCTATACCTAAAATAATTGCACTCATTTTTAATATTGGCGTTAAATTCAGCAGCAAAGTTATCAAAAAAAGAATTGTCAAAATATTAGTTTATCCGATTGTTGGACTTCTGGCAATAGCACTCGCATCTTTCGTGCTTGTACAGAACCCATCGGTACAGATCTTTCTAGCCAGAGTTGCCTCTCAACATCTGACAGAAGAACTCAAAACTAATGTACAAGTTGAAGAACTTACGATTAATGCCAAACTTGAGATCTTACTCAAGAATGTCCGTATTCATGATGCCCACCAAAATCCAATGCTTTCCGCAGATCTTATCAATATCAATATCGATCGCATCAGTTTAAAGAACAAACTATTCCATGTAGATAAAGCCAGCCTTGTAAATGGTGAGATCGATCTACTGATGTACAAAGGAGAAGAGGTTATGAACTATCAGTTTATGATCGATTCGTTAATAAGCCCTTCCCAATCAGTTGATACAGCGGCCAGCGAGCTCTGGGATTTCAAAGTAGACGCTATTCACCTTGAGAGTTCAGATTTTTCATTTAAGAATGAGAATAAGTATTATCTCGAATACGGGATCGATTATGACTGGATGGATGTTGAAGATATCGATCTGAAAATGAATGGACTGCGCGTTAATGAAGATACTGTGTTCGTGAATGTTGAACAATTGAATTTCATTGATCGAAGTGGTTTCTCAATTGAAGAGTTCAGCGGGAATTTCTTTGTTTCAACTACCTGCCTGGATGTTCAGAATCTGTTGGTTACAACAATGAACTCCCGTTTGGATCTGGATTTTCATTTTGAGTTTGATGAACTAGCTTCATTTAATAATTTCGAAGAGAATATCCATATAAAAACTTCCATTCGAAATACAAAACTGGATCTTGCTGATATTGGATTCTTTGCGCCCATCATGTGGTATATGACAGATGTTTTCGAAATTACAGCAGAGATCGAAGGAACTGTGAGTGATTTCAGAGCAGATTACCTGAATTTTACATTTGGTGAAATAACAGAGTTTGAGGGAGAAGTTGCAATGAAAGGCTTGCCTACAATTGAAACTACTTTATCAGAGATCTCGATCAAAAAACTGATCACATCAGCAGAAGATATTTCAAGTTTTAGATTACCATTCTACGAGTATAACTCACTTTATATGCCTGATGAACTTAAACGCTGGGGCCAAGTCTCAATTATAGGTAGTGCAAAAGGTGTATACAATAATTTCAATGCCAAGGTAGCCTTACAGTCTGAGATCGGTAATCTGGTATCTAACATTACCATGACTAATGATTTGGATGATTCTGTTCGTTATGAAGGAAGAGTTCAGGCATTACATTTCAATATTGGAAAGATGTTCAACGCCTATAAACATGTAGGTGAAATGAATATGGATGCCAACTTTAAAGGCTCAGGATTAAAGCAGGAAAATGTACTTCTTGAAATTGATGGAATTGTGGATTCACTCGACTTCAGAGGAAACAATTACAATCAGATCAGAATTGATGGAACCTTCGCTGAATCTAAGTTCAATGGCCATCTGAATGTGAATGATGAAGATATGGGATTTAACTTCAATGGTATCGTGGATTTCTCTGAGGAAGTTCCTAAGTATTATTTCTCGTCAGATATTGCTGAAGCAAACCTCTTTAATATCAACCTCTTCAGAGATGACGCCAGTGGGATCCTTTCTACTAAGATGGATATCGATTTCGAAGGTGCCAATCTGGATGATATGGAAGGAGTGATCAAGATCGATAGTGTTAAATATCTCCATAATGATATTCTCTACACCTTAGATTCCATACGACTTATTGCATCCGAAAATGAGGATGGAAGCAAACTGATTAAACTGCAATCGAATATGATCGATGCAGATATCCAAGGTGATTTTCTGTTCAAGGAACTTATCGCATCCGTAAAACGTAAAGTGGCAGATTATCTTCCGGTTTTAAAAGCTGACTCATCTTCATTTACCGATAGTCTTGCAACGCAAACTATTGATTTTAAGGTAGATTTCAAACGTACTCAGGACCTGAGCAGTATTTTCGTTCCCGATCTGAGTATTTCAAATAATAGTCAGCTAAGTGGTTTTTATAATTCCACAGATCAGGAAATCTATGTTGAAGTTAATGCAGATATGCTGAATTATCAGGGAATAAGATTCTATGATTTCTTTCTTAAAACTAATAATGATGAAGATGCATTTCTGGTTCATTTAGGTAGTAAGGATATGATCTTCAAAGAGTCAACAGAAACCGATACCGTAGCTCTTGGATTAGAAAACCTGAACCTGCTCGCTACGCTCCAAAATGATAGTATTGATTATCGTTTGAGATGGGATGATGTAGAAGCAGCAAATAGTAATAAAGGCTATCTAAGCGGTTATATGAAGTTTCAGAGTTTGGATAACTCATTCTTGAAAATTGAACAAGCAGATGTGATCGTCAATGATTCAATTTGGCAATTTACGGATAATGGTATCGTAGAGATCGATTCAACACATGTGCGAATTAAAGATATTGGCATTTTTACTGATAGTCAGAGTTTGACCGTTAATGGTAATATTGGATATGTTGATACAGACACCATCAATCTGAATTTTAAGGATTGGAACTTTTCAAATTTCGATATTCTGATCAATAATCCAAATATGGATATTGATGGGATCATAAATGGGAATTTAAAACTAGCTAACCTTTATAGAGCTCCAAATATGGACGCAAATCTTCTGGTCTCTGATCTTGTTTTCAATAATGAACCTTTAGGCTATGCATCGATAAATACACAATGGGATAAAACCACTGAATCTCTTTTCACCGAGGTAGATGTTGTTGATGGAGATAAGAAACTTGTTGAGTTGATAGGTTATTATTATCCAACAAGAACCATAAATTCATTGGACGCGAATATTTTATTTACAGACTTCAAACTAAAAACTGTTACTCCATTCGTTTCATACTTTATTTCAGGACTGGAAGGTACAACAACAGGAAACTTCTTGCTAAGTGGAACCCTCGAAGAACCTGTTTTATTAGGTGATTTAGAGATGCAAAATGCAATAGCTTTGATCGATTATCTGAATGTTAAGTATGAGATCAAGAATAGAGTGAATTTTGTTGAGAATGCAATTTTATTTGATGAAGTTGTGGTGCAGGATTCGCTTGGAAGATCTGCTCAGGCAGCAGGAGAGATTATTCATGATTACTTTAATGATCTGTATTTCAATATCAATTTATATCCGGAAAATATTAACTGCCTGAATACAAATGAATTCCAGAATAAGCTATTCTACGGTAGAGCCAATGTTAGCGGGGATGTTAGAATTCATGGTCCGGTAGATCAATTAATATTAGATGCAAATCTTGTTTCAGAAGAAGATTCAAAGATCTTTCTGCCAATTGATTATGATCTTGAAATGATGGATACCCATTATATCGTATTCGTTAATAATAAAGATACGACTTCAAAAAATGTAGAATCATACAATGTTGACTTATCCGGGATCACAGTGAATCTCAATCTAAGTATAAACGATAATGCTGAAGTGGAATTATTCCTCCCTTATCAAATGGGTAGGATTGAAGCTGATGGTAGTGGAGAGTTAAGCCTGAATGTAAACTCACGCGGGGATTTCTCTATGAATGGTGATTATAATATCAATTCAGGAGATTTTTACTTTAGTTTACAACGTATTGTAAATAGAAGGTTCTCAATTCTTGAGGGAAGTAAGATCTCATGGACCGGTGATCCTTATGAAGCCGATCTGGATGTTCGAGCATTGTATACTACAAAAGCTTCACTAGCAGATATTGGAATTGAAAATGAGAGAAGAGTAAATGTAGATTGTTACCTCGGACTGAAAGAATCATTATCAGATCCAAGATTTAAATTTGGAATTTCACTTCCAAACGTGGATAGAGACATTGAGCAAGAAGCATTCGCCATTATAGATACTACCAATGAAGCGCAAATGAATCAGCAAATGATCTATTTGCTGGTTATGAACTCTTTCGCTACAGATCAATTGTTTGGTAATTACTCTGTTGCAGAATCTTCATTACGTCTACTATCCGGACAAGTAAGTAACTTACTATCACAGATCAGTAAGGATTTCGATATAGGTATTAACTATCGCCCGGGTGATGATATTTCAAGAGAAGAATTTGAAGTTGCACTTTCAACACAACTCTTCGATAATAGGCTAACCATCGATGGAAACTTTGGAATGATAGGCCTACAGGGTAATGCTGCATCAACAGCTAATCAGCAAGCAACAGATATTGTTGGAGATGTAAATATCGAGTATAAACTTACAGATGATGGTAGGTTCAGGATCAGGGCATTCAATAGATCGAATGTTAGTGCAGATGTTACCCAAAATGTGTATGATGATATAGCCCCAAATACACAAGGTATAGGTATTTTCTATCGTAAAGACTTTGATAGTTTCGAACAGCTTTTCCTCGGAAAGGAATATGAAAAGAAACCTGAAAAAAAGAAGAAGGAGGAAAAGAAGGAGAAGTCTGATGAAAAGGAAAGTGAATCAGATAATTAAATATAAATGAGTTTAGCAGTATATAAGTCTTCCGCAGGGTCGGGCAAGACCTTCACACTCGTAAAAGAATATCTAAAGGCAGTTATTTCAAAGCCTGAAGACTTCCGACATATTCTCGCGATCACCTTTACAAATAAGGCTGCTAATGAAATGAAAGAGAGAGTTATTGATAGCTTGAAAATGCTCTCTGATCCGGATCAAAACTCCGAGAGTCCAGTCATAAAATTCATTCTACCTGAACTATTAGAAACTACTTCTCTGGATAAAGGAACTATTCGCAATAATGCTGCTAAAGCTTTAAGTCTGATCTTACATTATTACTCAGATTTTGGAATTTCCACTATCGATAGTTTTGTACATAAGATCGTAAAATCCTTTGCTCATGATCTGCATCTTCCAATGAATTTTGAGATTGAATTGGAAGCCGATAAATTACTTCAGGAAGCTGTAAATGTACTGATTTCACAAGTCGGATCAGATGAGGATCTGACAAATATCCTTTTGAATTTTACCAGATCCAAACTCGAGGATGAGACCGACTGGAATATTGAACAAGACCTGTTAAACTTCTCTCGTACCTTGTTTAGTGAAGATAGTATTTCAAAGATCTCATGCCTTAGTAGTTTAAATTATAAACAGTATCTGAATATCAGTAAATCCCTGAATAGCTACATCTCAAACTTTAAAAAAGAAGTATCAGCAATCGCTAAAGAAGCAATAAAACTCATTGATGAGAAGAATCTCTCAGTGAATGATTTCTGGTATTCTTCAAAAAGTATCGGAGTCTATTTTAGAAAACTCTCAAAACCTACAAATGAAGATTTTAAGGCCAATTCTTATGCATATAAAACTGTTTCTGAAGATAAGTGGTTAGGATCAAAGATTTCCCCGGATAAAAAAGCAGCTATTGAAAATATCCAGAATGAATTATCTGGCTTTTTCAATGATATTGAAGAATTAAAACGATCAGGTTTATCGAAGTTTCGAGTATTTAAGCTATTGCAAAAGCAGATTTATGCAATTGCTGTACTTGGTGAGATGGAAAAGATCATATCTGTTTATAAAGACTCAAATAATATGGTGCATATCTCCGAGTTCAATAAAAAGATCTCTGAGGTAGTGAGTACGGAACCTGTTCCTTTTATTTATGAAAGAATGGGGGAGAAGTATAAGTGTTTCATGATCGATGAGTTCCAGGATACCTCCATCATGCAATGGCAAAACCTTTTACCATTGATAGAGAATGCATTGTCTGAAGGCAACTTCAATATGATCGTAGGTGATGGGAAACAAGCCATTTATCGCTGGAGAAGTGGTGAGGTTGAGCAGTTTTCTTCTCTTCCAAAAATATATAAGGGAGAAGATAATGAGTTTACGCAGGAGAGAGAACAAACACTCATCAGAAACTATGAGCAGAAGATTCTGAATAAGAATTATCGCTCAAAAAGGGAGATCATAGAATTCAATAACGATCTATTTAATCAATTACAGAACCTGCTGCCTGAAAGCCTTAAGAAGATCTACGATAATCAGGAACAAGAGTTTGATCCTGATAATACAGGCGGTTATGTTTCTTTGGAATTCATTAATAAAAGCGAAGAGGAAGATGATGTTGTGCAGGAAAGAAGCTGTCAGATCATTAAAGAGCTTATCAACTCAGGATATTCTTATAAAGATATTAGCATTTTATGCCGAAAGAATGATAAGGCTTCTGCAATTGCTCTGTTTTTAATGAAGAATGATGTTCCGGTACTCTCATCGGAATCATTGATATTAGGGGGATCCCCAAAGCTGAATTTGATCATTTCTTGTGTTAGATTTCTGAAGGAACCTACCGATCAGGTGAATAAAGCAAATATATTACAGCAATTCTGTGATATAGGAAGACTTGAAGAATCACTGGATCACTATATACATAGATATGTTTCTGAAGACATTAATTTTGTTGAATTTTTCAATGATCAGGAAATTGAACTGAATCCCAAGCATCTACTTAGCCTGCCAATTTACGATCTATGCGAGCAATTAGTAAGATCACTCGATCTGCAAAGTCCAGCCGATCCTTATACTCAATTCTTCCTTGATGCTGCATTAAAACTTACAGTAAACGGTCTGAGTAATATTCAGGATCTGATCGATTGGTGGGAAGATCGCAAGAATAAAGAATCTGTTATAATTCCTGAAGGTATTGATGCTGTAAATATTCTAACGGTTCATAAATCTAAAGGACTTGAATTCCCGATCGTGATCTATCCTTATGCAAATGATGAAATTGATACCAAAAGAGACCGGGTTTGGGTAGATATCAATTATGAAGAGATCAAGGAATTAAAGAGTGCATATATACCACTTTCAAAAGAAAAACTATCAGAAACCGATTATGAATCAGATTATAACTTAGAGCATGATAAGTCGTTGCTGGATGTTATAAATCTTATGTATGTTGCTTTTACCAGAGCTTCTAAACAATTGTATGTGATCAGTGATCGTAAGCTGCGAAAGGATATTAAAGGGATTCCTGAATTTCTGACTTATTATCTCAAAGCAAATGGCTCCTGGGATGCAGAAAAGCAAAAGTATGAGTTCGGAGAGTTTCATGAATCAGAGAAATCTACTGAAGATGAAGAAGCATTTATTCAATTAAATGAGCTTCCATCAAACGACTGGAGATCAAACTTATTGATCAGTAATACGGCACCTGAAATTTGGGATGTATTGAATCCTGAACGCCATAAAGAATGGGGGAATCTGATCCACGAGATCTTTTCCAGGATCAATACATCAGAAGATCTGCCAAATGTGATCGAAGCAATTGCCTTGGAGGGAATGATCAAAGATATTCAGAAGGAAGAGCTACTGAAATATATAGAACCTATTCTTTTGTCTGATGAAATAAAAGTTTTCTTTTCGAAGGGGCTGAATATTAGGAATGAAGCGGACATTCTTCTAGAGAATGGGCAAAGTATCCGACCTGATAGGATCGTTCTGAAAGATAATGAAACTCAGATCATCGACTATAAAACAGGAAGGATGGATGAATCTCATAAGAAGCAGATCCGGAATTATGGTTTTGTATTGAGAAAGATGGGCTATCCTAATGTAAAACTCTACTTGATCTACTTAAACAAGAAGGTAAAACTTTTACAGGTTGATTTCTAATTGTTTCTAGCGGAATTTATTGATAAATATTCTGTCGATTTCGGGCTGTTTTCCACTTAAAATTTCTTAATTTCGTTGACTTATTTTACAATTATGAGCATATTGATCAGAGATATTAAAGAATTAGTTCAGGTTGATGAAACCGGAAGAAGATTTGTAGCAGGCAAGGAGATGTCTGAACTAAAAACCATTAAAGATGCTTGGTTATTCATGAAAGATGGATTGATCCACTCTTATGGACCAATGAGTGAACTAGATATGAATGCTTTTGAGAATGAGGATTCATTGACTGAGCTCGACGCTACCGGCCGAATGGTTTTTCCTACTTTCTGTGATTCACATACACATCTTGTTTATCCTGCAAGTCGTGAGATCGAATATATTGATAAAATCAAAGGGCTTTCTTATGAAGAAATAGCCAAAAGAGGTGGCGGGATCTTGAATTCTGCAAAGAAGATCAGTGAAGTTTCCGAAGACGAGTTATTCGAATCGGCAATGGAACGTCTTGATGAGATCATGTATATGGGAACCGGAGCTGTTGAGATCAAAAGTGGCTATGGACTAACTGTAGAATCAGAATTGAAGATGCTCAGAGTGATCAAAAGACTAAAAGAAGCTCATCCAATTACCATAAAATCTACTTTCTTAGGTGCACATGCTGTTCCACCGGAATATAAAGCCGATCAAACAAAATATGTTGATCTTGTGATCAATGAGATGATCCCAAGAGTAGCAGCTGATGACCTGGCGGATTATATAGATGTATTCTGTGACAAAGGATTCTTTACTGTTGAAGATACAGATCGTATCCTGAATGCAGGAATGAAATATGGACTGCGACCTAAGATCCATGCTAATGAATTGGATTATTCCGGAGGAATTCAAGTAGGAGTGAAGTATAATGCTTTATCTGTAGATCACCTTGAGTTTACAGGGAAAGAAGAGATCGAAGCCTTATTAAACTCTGAAACTATGCCAACAGTTTTACCGGGTGCAGCATTTTTCCTTGGAATGGTTTACGCTCCAATCAGAGAAATGATCGATGCAGGATTACCGGTAGCTCTAGCTAGTGATTTTAATCCAGGTTCTTCACCTTCAGGAAACATGCAATTCATCCTTTCAATGGGAAGTATCGCTTATAAAATGATACCGGAAGAAGGCATTCATTCAACAACTATCAACAGTGCCTATGCAATGGGAGTGGATGAAACATTAGGAACAATAACAGTTGGGAAAAAAGCAAATGTTTATATCACAGATGAGATCCCAACATACGAATACATGCCATACTATTACGGAAGTAATAAAGTAGCTAAGGTTATCATTAACGGAGAAATTAAATAAAGTATAATAGCCAACGAAAGTGGCCAAATAAAATTCTTACCATGAAACAATTGATCGAATGCGTTCCGAATTTCAGTGAAGGACGCGATATGACCATCATCAAGCAAATTACTGATGAGATTGAAAAAGTAGAAGGTGTTAAATTATTGGATGTTGATCCGGGTGCTGCAACGAATAGAACTGTAGTAACTTTTGTTGGTACACCAGATGAGGTATTAGATGCTGCAGTGATCGCTGTGAAAAAAGCATCTGAGCTTATCGACATGAGCAAACATAAAGGTGAACACCCAAGAATGGGTGCTACTGACGTTTGTCCTTTGATCCCTATTTCTGGCATTACAATGGAAGAAACTGTTGAATATGCTCGCAAACTTGCTGAACGTATCGGTGAATTAGGAATTTCAGTTTACTGCTACGAAAATGCTGCATTTACGGAAGAACGCCGTAACCTTGCAAATTGCCGTAAAGGTGAGTATGAAGGAATGGCAGAGAAACTTCAGGATCCACATTGGAAACCAGATTTCGGACCAGCAGCACTTAACGTAAAAGCAGGTGTTACGGCTGTTAGTGCACGTGATTTCTTAGTTGCATACAATGTTAACTTAAACACTACTTCAACTCGTCGTGCTAATTCTGTGGCATTTGATGTTCGTGAACGCGGTCGTGTGAAAAGAGAAGGTGATCCTATTACAGGTAAGATCGTTCTTGATGAGAATGGCGAGAAAGTATGGGAACCAGGTATGCTTAAATCTGTTAAAGCGATTGGTTGGTTCATCGAGGAGTACGGTATTGCACAAATTTCTATGAACCTAACGAATATCAGCATTTGTTCTGTACATGAAGCATTTGACGCAGTTGATAGAAGCGCAACATCACGCGGTTTAAGAGTTACTGGTTCAGAACTTGTAGGTTTGATTCCACTTCAAGCAATGTTAGATGCAGGTAAATTCTTCTTAAAGAAACAAAGAAGATCTACGGGTGTTGATAACGACGAATTGATCCGTATCGCAATTAAATCGATGGGCTTAGATGAGTTAAAACCATTCGATCCTAAAGAAAGAATCATCGAGTATGTATTAGAAGGTGATAGCAATGATAAACTGGTTGATATGAACCTTGTTGAATTCGCTAATGAAACTGCTTCTGAATCTCCAGCTCCAGGTGGTGGTTCAATTTCTGCATATTCAGGTGCTATGGGTGTATCTCTTGCAACAATGGTTGCTAACTTATCTTCTCATAAAAGAGGATGGGATGAGCGCTGGGAAGAGTTCTCTGATTGGGCTGAAAAAGGACAACAGCTTAAAGATGAGTTATTATTCTTAGTTGATGAAGATACTCAAGCATTTAATAAGATCATGGATGCATTTGGTCTTCCAAAAGGTAATGATGCAGAAAAAGCTGCTCGTCATCAGGCAATTCAAGATGCATCTAAATATGCAATCGAGATTCCATTCAAAATAATGCAAAAATCTTATGAGTCAATGGAAGTGATCAAAGCTATGGCTGAGATTGGAAATCCAAATTCAGTTTCTGATGCAGGTGTAGGTGCATTATGTGCAAGAACAGCTGTTATGGGGGCTTATTTAAATGTTAAGATCAATGCAGCAGACGTTGAAGATAAAGCATTTGTTGAGGAAAAACTTAAGCAAGGTGCAGAAATTGAAGCTAAAACAATTGCTTTAGAAACTGAAATCCTAAAGGTAGTAAACGAAAAGATGTAAAAGATCTATACTTAAATAGTAAAGCCCATCAGTCAACTGGCTGATGGGCTTTTTAATTTCCTAGTTTCCTAATTTTTTAATTTTTTATTTCGTTGTTGGAAGAGTGAACTTAAAGGTTGTTCCGACACCAACCTCGGATTCTACCCAAATATCACCATCCATTTTTTCAATAAATTCTTTACATACAACTAATCCAAGGCCGGTACCAACTTCATCATGAGTTCCTTTCTGACTTTTTTCGGTACTTACCATGAAGATCTTCTTACGAACTTCTTCCTGTATTCCTATTCCTGTGTCTGCAACTGATACTTGAACATGAGTTTCAATGAGCTTGGATTGAATGATGATCTTGCCACCTGGTTCAGTGAACTTTAATCCATTGCCGATCAAGTTTTGCATAACAGTTGTAGTCATTGAGCGATCAGCAAAAACATTTATGGTATGGTCGATCTCATTTTCAATTAAAATAGATTTCTTTATTGCCTGAGGTGCCAGTATCATTAAAACATCATCTATGACTTCCTGCAATGTAAAGTTGCTCATTGAAACTTGCATTACGCCTGTTTGGGATAATGCCCAATTAAGCAAGTTTGAAAGCATTCTGTACATACTACTTGATGAATCATAGATCTGTCTGAATATATCTTTGCGTTTCGCATCATCAAAAGCATCATATTCAGAAACCATCAATTCTGATAATCCAACAATAGAATTAAACGGACTACGCAGATCATGAGCCACAATGGAGAAGAACTTATCTTTTGTATCATTTAGCTCTTTCAATCGCTTTTGATTGTCCTTAATTTCAGTGA
The DNA here is from genome assembly GCA_002711565.1 of Bacteroidota bacterium. Classification (GTDB taxonomy): domain Bacteria; phylum Bacteroidota; class Bacteroidia; order Bacteroidales. Next base: position 11,379 of record PARP01000050.1, on the reverse strand, counting down.
TGTCATAGCCAACGGCTATTACCTCATTAAAATCAGTTTTAAAAATCGCCCAGTTTTGAGTTTTTAATCCATTGATGGTTCTTACCGAGAACTCTTCAAAGTTACCCTTCGCACTTTTAAACATCGCCCAAAGCCTTTTATTTTGTTTTTCAGTGATCAACAGATCTTTTATATGTAGTTTACGGGCGTTAAGGTTTTCATCGATCTCAAAGTGTTTTTGGAGTTCTTGATTAGAAGTTATATAGGTTAGTTCCTCATCCAAAATTAAGATCATAACAGGCGAAGAATCGAATACAGTATGAAACCTGGTTTCACTTTCCTGAAGTTGTTTGTCAGCATTTAATTTGCTGATAATCAAATGATTGATATTGCTAATAGTATCCTCGATATCTTTTACGGTATAGTCTTCTTCTTTGAGGAGTTCTCCTTTCCAGAATCCAGCTCTTAGCTTTTCAGTAAATGTTCCGAAGTTTTCCTGAATTTGCTTAGAAATGATTCCTGTAATGAAATAAACTACGATCATAACCAGAACGAAAACTATCAAGCCTGTAATCAATTGAATCAATAAATATCGGTTCAGTCGTTTTTGTTCTGCAAATATTAACTCGTCGATAGTATCTGTATATACTCCGGCACCAATCATCCATTGCCAATCATCCAGTCCTCTAACATACGAAATTTTTGGCGCCATTTCATCCGTTCCGGTTCTTGGCCAGTAATATTCGAAATATCCTCCTCCGGGAGTTAATGCAAGTTTTTTCTCAGCTTCCATGATATCGAGACCAAATGGATCTTTAACACCTGTTAAAGTATCTCCGGCTTCATAAATGGGAGAATCGATCACAACGGCTACAAAATCATAGGTGTTAACGAAAACATATCCTTCTTCACCAAAGCGGATTTGTTTAATTCTTTCTACAACATCCTTTTGCAGATCTCTTTCGAAGTTATCAAGATATTCGCCTGTTCCAATATACCAATCCAATGGTTCGAAATATTTAACAAATGAAGTCTTCATATAAGCCTGACCCGAATCGTCATCTGGTTTGGTCCAATAATCAGTAACAAAACCCTCACCTTGTTTTTTAACTATATCTATTTCATCCTGTATAACATAATCTCCGGCTAAATCCTGTAATCCTAATAAATTTTCACCTTCGAGATGCGGCATAGGAGGGTAAAGTTCTTCAACTCCATTCATCGAAACAATGAAAAAATAGCCACGGTTGTTAAAAAATCGAATTGGACGTAATGCATCTTTGATCAGATCTTTGATCTGTTGCTTCGATAGTTTATTTTTATTTTGTTCGTAAATATTTTGATTGAGTAACCAGGCTTCTTCAACACGATTCCGGATATTTGCTCGCATATGACCTTCGAGATTGGTTCTAGACATTTCAACATAATCGAAAACCTTATCTACTTCATTTTTAATACTGGTTTTACTTAATTCTAAAAAATATTCTCTTGATTGATGGGAGCTTTCTTTAAAATTTCGTATTTCCAATATCGCGAAAATAATTCCAAATATGATACCTGCAAGTAAGGCAATACCAATACTGAATAAACGAAACAAGTCAGAAACTCTGCGGTTTTTATATAGTTTTGACAATTTCATAATTCAGTTTTTATTATCCAATTAGTTGATATTGTTTCTGATATAATTAATACAATAATTGAGCCTCAATTTGACTGCTACTAATTTTGTAGCATTAAAAATGAGAACCTGACATAAAATATCTTATAAAATTATAGGAGAAAAAATACTCAATTTTGTTAGCTGGAGGATATACTTTATGCTGAAAAACATTAATACTATTGGTGCGAAAAGTATTTAAAGTTGAAGTTCTCATGTATTCCCTCCTCTAACAAATATAAGTCCGGAAGGAAGAATAATCAAGTAGTGCTTTTACTTAATTAGCGTTTAGATGTGCGATCTTTCTGAACATTTCCAAGCTTGCCAATGTACTTCTATATACATTGTTAGGCTCGTTATATCTATAGTTTGCTGAGTTTTTAACGATGACTGTTTTAGTCGTTGGATTTACATATAAATATTGATTATATACTCCAATACCTAGAAATTCTCCCTCATTTCCTTCAGGGATCCACCATTGGTATCCATACCCAAATAAATGTGCTGAATTATCTCTCGTTCCGGGCATCAAATGAGATGCATCTGGAGTTACAGATGCTTTGATCCATGCACGTGGAACTAACTGTTGTCCTTGCCAGTTGCCTTCATGGAGGTAAAGCATCCCAACTTTAGCAAAATCCCTTAAACAGGCATTCAAACCACCTAAGGCCATCTCCATTCCGCTGTCATCTATAAGCCAATATGCACCGAATTCTGCGCCAATAGGATTCCAGAGTTTTTCCGACATATATTCAGAGATATTCATCCCTGTGGTTCTGACCAATAGCATCCCCAATACATGTGTATTAATGCTTACATAGTGATGATAAGTACCTGGTTCTCTTTCATTCTCCAAACTTGAAGCAAACTTATCCTGAGAATTTCCAAGTGCAAAATCCCGTCCCCAACGATTAATGTCTGAGTTCATATCACCATAATCTTCAACAAACCTTACTCCGGTCGACATTTGCAGAATATCTTTGATCTTTACACCCTCATATCCTGAACCAATAAGTTCAGGAACATAGACCTCAATATTTTCTTCAATACTTTTGATTTTTCCCTCTTCAATAGCAATGCCTATTAAAGCAGATAATACCGATTTACTTACCGACCAAGCGATATGTGGATTTGATTCTGAGTGTCCTAAATTATAATATTCATAAGCCAAACTATCATTTTGAACAATCAAAAGTCCTGTTGTAAATGAAGAATCAAGGTATGTTTGTATCTCAAATTTTTGATCATTCAAACTAAAGGAATCAGGGAAAATGAAATGTTTTTTGAGATCCCAATTATACTTGTTCTGTGATGCAGGAAGTTCTCTCGAAGGGATAAAACTATTCATATTCAGAAAGTTCTCAGTGATCTGCTCTATCTTGAACATGTTCATGAATTTAGTAACCCTTTGATACTTAGGATATACTATGATGCCAGTAAGGATCAGAATAAGAACTAATCCTAATAAAAAGTAATAACGTTTTTTCATGATATATAAGGAATTTTATTCTTCAGCAGATTCTTCGAATAATTCTGACTGTATGATCGGATCGCCAAATTCTTCTTCAAGCAGCACCTTTAATTTTGCCGGTTGAACTGCGATACGTTCACCTTCTTTACAGAATGATAACTTGCCACTTTGTTCAGAAACAACGATCGCTATTGCATCCGATTGTTCTGTTATCCCAATCGCAGCTCTATGTCTTAGTCCAAGACGTGGAGGAAGATCCGGATTGTTAGAAACTGGAAGAATACATCCGGCAGCAGTGATCTTATTATGTGAAATGATCATTGCTCCATCATGTAATGGACTATTCTTAAAGAATATGTTTTCTATTAGATGTGCTGATAATTGTCCGTCGATGATCTCACCGGATTCAATGATCTGCCTTAAGTCATTTCTCTTCGTTAGAACGATCAATGCTCCCTCCTTTGTGTCAGCCATACGCTGACATGCTAGAAGAATGGTATCTACATCCAGTGGTATATCGGCTTTCATATTGAAAGACCAAAAGAGAAATTTTCCTTTCTTCTTTTTAAGAAAATTTGGAGTACCAAGCGCAAGTAAGAATCTACGGATCTCAGGTTGGAAGATTACGATCAATGCAATGAAACCAACACTTATAAATGCTCCGAGAATTTCACTTAAAAGCTCCATCTCTAAAACATCAACAACTTTCCATGCAACAAAGATCGCAACGATCCCAAGAAAAATATTAATTGCAACAGTACCTCTTAGTAATCGATACATTTCGAAAAGGAGTAATGCAACTAATAGAATGTCAACGATATCCAGAATACGAATATCAATAAAGCCGGTTATGAAAAGTTGTAACATTTAAGGTGGATTCTTTATAACAAATTTAATAAAAAGAACTAAGCATCTAAAGCCTGAACTATTTTAACTGCTTCAAAAGCTTCCTTTGAGTCATGAACTCGCAAGATCTTAGCACCATTTATCAAAGCTAAAGTGTTTAATACACTAGTACCATTTAGTGCTTCCTCAGGTAGTATGTTTAATAATTTGTTGATCATCGACTTTCTGGAAATACCTGCTAATACTGGATAATTGAGTTCTGTAAAATTTCTCAAATCCTTCATCAATGTGTAGTTATGCTCAAGTGTTTTGCCAAATCCAAATCCCGGATCAATAACTAATTGATGGGCACCATATTGATTAAAAACTTTAATCTGATCGTTAATAAATGATAGAACTTCAGAAGTAACATCCTCGTATGTTGGATCATTTTGCATGTTTTGAGGAGTTCCTTTAATGTGCATTAACACATACGGGATGTTATATTTCCCAATGATCTCAGGCATTTGTTGATCCATTGTGCCTCCGGAAATATCATTAATCATATCAGCCCCACTCAATATCATTGTTTCAGCAATTTCTGCTCTCCATGTATCAATTGAGATCCATACTTCAGGAAATTCTTGTCGGATAATATCGTATGTATAAGCTAATCTGTCACCTTCCTCTTCTATACTAACCTCTTCAGCTCCCGGACGTGTAGAAACAGCTCCAATGTCCAATATCTGAGCTCCACCTTTAAGATGTTCATCAGCTTTTCTCAATATCGAATCTTTATCCTGATGCCTGCTTCCGGAATAAAAAGAATCTGGTGTGGAATTAATGATTCCCATTACTACAGCTGTGGATAAGTCGAGTAATTTATTAGCTGATTTAAGTATGTTAACCGCAGAAATCTCCTTATCTTTATCCGTTATTTTTATCGACATTGAATCTCATTTTTAGAGTGCTAATTTATTAATATTCCATGAATAATATTACTTCCAAACAATTTGATACGGCAATTACATCATGCAAAGAGATCTTTATGACCAAAAAGAAAGATTATGGAACTGCATGGCGAATCTTAAGAACAAGATCATTGACCGATCAAATCTATATCAAAGCAAAACGTATCAGAAGTATCGATGAGTTAGGTTCTCAGAAGATTGAAGAAGGTGTGAAACCTGAATTTATCGGGATCATCAATTATTCAATTATGGCATTGATCCAACTTGAACTTGGCATAGCTGATAAGGATACAGAAACCATTCTTCCAAATGCTGAGGAGCTTTATGATAAGTATGCTCAAGTAGCCAAAGAATTGATGGAAGATAAGAATCACGATTACGGTGAAGCATGGAGAAATATGAGGATCAGCTCACTAACAGATATTATTTTAATGAAACTTCTAAGAGTGAAGCAGATAGAAGATAATGATGGGAAAACTGAAATTTCTGAAGGTCTGGATGCCAATTATCTGGATATTTTGAACTACTCCATTTTTGCATTAATTAAATTAGAAGAATAAAATGAAGAATTTCCTCATTCACTTTTCCAGAATATTTGTCGGACTGGTTTTTCTTTTCTCAAGTTTTGTGAAAGGTGTTGACCCTCTTGGAACTGCTTATCAGATCGAAGATTATTTTACTGCATTTGGAATGCCCTGGGCACACTCTCTATCACTTTTCTTATCAATTTCGTTAAGTACATTAGAATTCCTGCTTGGAATGGCGCTTATTCTTAAGCTTCAAATGAAGAAAACTGCATGGGCTGTTCTTTTAATGATGGATTTCTTCATCATTTTAACCTTTTATAATGCGATCACAGATACAGTTACCGATTGTGCTTGCTTTGGTGATGCCGTAAAAATGAGCAATTGGGGAACTTTCTTTAAGAATGTAATTCTATTGTTCTTTACCTATATCGTTTTTCACTTCAGAAAAGAAATTATTTCCAAAAGAAGCGATAAGAATCAATGGATTTCAATAATTGCCATCATCCTGATCTTCGTTAGCTTTACTACCTATCAATACCGCCATTTACCAATGATCGATTTCAGACAATGGAAAGTGGGTGCAGATATAACTCCATCTGAAGAAGGCCCTGATAAGTATTATGTGACTTATAAGAATAAGCAAACGGGAGAGACCAAAGAATATTTATCTCCTGATTATCCATGGGATGATGAAGTTTGGATGTCTGAATGGGAATTTAGTCATCAACGTATCGAGAAATGGAAGCGTGATAAGAGTTATGAGCTTGTGATCGAGGATTTCAGTGGCAGAGACTTAACTAAACCACTTTTAGTAAATGGTGGTTATCGATTGATAATCGTTGCTAGAGATCTTGATGAGATGGATGTAGATCTATTCAGAGAGTTTAAAGAAACTGCTGACTATCTGAGTACCAAAGGTTATTTTATAATGGGTCTGACTAATAGTAGTATAGGCGATTATGCAAAGTTCAGATCCAGAACCGGATTCAGATATCAGTTTTATCAGGCAGATGAGGTAATTCTAAAAGCAATGGTAAGATCGAATCCCGGTTTGATACTCGTTAAAGATCGTAAGATTATTGATAAATGGAATTTCAACGACTATCCAGGAATTCCTGAATAAAATCTAAAAGCAAAGCTATTTATGCTGCAATACATTGTAAAACGATTGTTTTATGGATTTTTGGTGCTCTTGGGTGTCACAACCATCGTTTTTATTTTGTTCAATGTATTGCCCGGAGATCCAGCCAGAATGATGCTCGGACAAAGAGCAGATGTTGCTTCAGTTGAAGCTATTAATAAAGATCTTGGACTCGATCAACCACTGGTTAAGCAATATTTTGGCTTCTTAAATGATCTATCGCCTCTCTCAATTCATAATATTAGCAATGAAGATAGTTTTTGGTATCTGGATGATAGTAAATACCAATACACAGCATTGTTTGGTGTAGGAAGTCAGAAAATTGTAATCAAGAAACCTTATTTGCGGCGTTCTTATCAATCTAAACGTAAAGTTTCAGAGATTTTGGCCGAAGCATTCCCTAAAACAATTCTATTAGCAAGTGTTTCCATACTTCTCGCAGTAATTATTGGAATTTTGATAGGTGTTTGGATAGCTGTAAAGAACAGTATTTTCACAGAAAGATTAGCCCTGATCTTCACAACCCTTGGAATGTCGGTGCCATCATTTTTTGCTGCCATTCTATTTGCATGGATATTCGCATATCTCTTAAAAGAGTTTACGGGTTTAAATATGGTTGGGAGCCTTTATACTGTTGATGATTTCGGTAGAGGTGAGTATCTGGACTTGAAAAATATTATACTTCCGGCAATTGTTCTTGGTATAAGACCACTTGCTATTGTAGTAGAGCTAACCAAAAGCTCATTAAAAGAAGTTTTAACACAGGATTATATCCGGACAGCAAAAGCTAAAGGATTGAAATATAAAACAATAATTATGAAACATGCTCTTAAAAATGCACTTAACCCCGTGGTGACTGCCGTTTCAGGATGGTTTGCTTCCCTAATGGNAGGTGCAGTATTTGTGGAGTATGTTTTCGATTGGAAAGGGGTAGGAGTAGTGATTGTTGATGCCCTAGAAAAGTACGATTTCCCGGTTATTATGGGCGCCGTGCTTACGATCTCCATACTTTTAGTAATCATTAATATCTTTGTTGATATTATTTACGCCACCTTGGATCCACGTATTCGTTATTCTTAAATTTTTTAATTATGAGACAAAAAATTGTAGCAGGAAACTGGAAAATGAACAAAAGCTTTCAAGAGGCTGAGGATCTATTAGATGAAATTCTTGAAATTATGGAAGAAGAGAAAGGAGAAAATCCACAAATGGTTATTTGTACTCCATTTCCTTATCTCGAATTAGCAACTGATATGATGGATGAATTCCATCCAAAGATCGGTGCGCAAAATGTATGTGAGTTTGAAAATGGTGCGTATACTGGCGAGATTTCTGCCAATATGCTGAATTCTGTAGGTGTTGAATATTGTATTATCGGGCATTCTGAAAGAAGAAAATACTATGCGGAGAATTCCGGATCATTAGTAAAGAAACTCGACCTTTTATTAAATGAAGGAATTACTCCAATATTTTGCTGTGGTGAAGTTCTTGAGGAGCGCGAAGCAGATAAGCATTTCGATATCGTAAGAGCTCAGGTTGAGGAAGCACTATTCCATTTGAATTCAGATGAAATCAGAAATGTTGTTATAGCTTATGAACCTGTATGGGCAATTGGCACGGGAAAAACTGCAACATCAGCACAAGCACAGGAAATGCATGCTTATATTCGTGCATTGTTGAATGTAAAGTACAGTAAAGATATTTCTGAGGAGATCACGATTCTTTACGGTGGTAGTTGTAATGCAAAGAATGCACGAGAGTTGTTCTCAAATCCGGATGTTGATGGTGGATTAATAGGTGGCGCATCTCTAAAAGCAGAAGATTTCTTTAAGATCTATAAAAGTTTCTAATATGAGTTATAAAGGGGTTAAGTTTTCCTGGGAAAAGGATTCTTTAAGTGCGGATGTACTGATTGCATATATCGATGCAGTTGGTTTTGAAAGCTTTGAAGAAGGAGAGAAAGAGTTGAAAGCATATATTCAGTCTGAGGAATTTAATAAGACCATCTTAGATGAATGTCTTACAGAATTGAAAGGTGTACGTTATGAAGTAGAGGAGATTGAAGATCAAAATTGGAATGCAGTTTGGGAAAGCAATTATGACCCTGTTCTTATAAAAGATGAATGTTATATTCGTGCACCTTTTCATGATGCTAAACCGGATTATAAATATGAGATCGTTATTGAACCTCAAATGTCATTCGGAACAGCTCATCATGAAACTACTTCGATGATCCTGGAATATATTCTTGAAAATGATTTTGAAGGCAAGACAGTATTGGACATGGGCTGCGGGACAGCTGTTTTAGCAATTTTAGCTGCAATGAAAGGTGCTGATAAACTAACTGCTATTGATTTTGACGAGTGGGCTTATCGAAACAGCTTAGAAAATGTCGAAAGAAATGGATTCGATAATATTGACGTTATTCATGGAGACGCAAGCGCAATACCTCAAATAGATTATGAAACGATCTTCGCAAATATCAACAGAAATATACTTTTAGCAGATATGCATTCTTATGTTGTTGTCTTAAAAGATAAGGGTGACATCTTCTTTAGTGGCTTTTATCTAGAAGATCTCAAATATATACAGGAGAAGGCTGAGAGCCTGGGACTGAAGTTTGTTGATCATAAACACCAAGGCAAATGGATCGCTGCCAGATTTACTAAAATAAACTAAAAATGAATTTATTAACTACAATTATACTACCCTTACTGATCGCTTATTTTATTGGCTCGATCCCAACTTCTGTTTGGGTTGGAAGGATCTTCCATGGAGTAGATGTAAGAAATGAAGGAAGTGGTAATGCCGGAGCCACAAATACCATCAGAGTATTAGGACTGACAACAGGACTTCCAGTCTTACTTTTTGATATTTTCAAGGGTTTCATCGCTGTTTTTATTTTGAAATATTTTGATTCAGGACTCAGTGGTGATCATTATGTTTATTTGCAAATCGGGATGGCTGCAATGGCAGTGGTTGGGCATATTTTCCCAGTCTATGCAGGCTTTAAAGGGGGTAAAGGTGTAGCAACAATTGCCGGTGCAGGAATTGCTCTTTACCCATGGGCATTCCTGATTATTCTTGGTGTGTTTATTCTTACTTTCATTATTAGTAAAACCGTTTCTATTTCATCAATCACTGCTGCTATATGTTTTCCGTTGATCGTTATTTTAATTACGAATGAAACAAGTTTACCATTGATACTATTGTCATTGGCAGTCGGAGTATTTATTCCGATTACGCATCGTAAGAATATAAAGCGACTTATTAAAGGGGAGGAGCCTAAATTCAAATTTAAACGCAAAGCCTCGTAAGACGCTAATTTCTGTGGAAAAAATTGTTAAGAAAGATTGATTTGAATCATATCTTTTAGCGATTATTTTGTATATATTTACGTTTCATAAGACTATTCAAAACATAAAATATTTTTGATATGAAATTTATCGTTTCCAGTTCATTACTACTTAAGAACATTCAGGCATTGAGCGGTGTGCTTAATTCAAGTAACACGCTTCCAATACTTGACGATTTCTTGTTTGAGTTAAGAGATGATGTACTTTACATCACTGCTTCAGATCTTGAAACAACCATGACGGTTTCTTTGGAGCCAACAAAATCTGAAGAACCTGGAATGATTGCTATTCCTGCGAAGATCCTTTTGGATACTTTAAAGACTTTTGCTGATATTCCTGTTACATTCTCTATAAACAATAGTACAATGGGGATTGAGATCTCAGCAGGTGATGGTAAGTATAAACTTACAGGACATCGTTCAGATGAGTATCCACAAAGTCCGATGATGGAAGAAACAACTTCTATTGAGTTCGATTCTGAAATCCTTGTAAATGCGATCAATAAAACCCTATTTGCAGCAGGAAACGATGAACTTAGACCTGTAATGTCGGGTGTATATTGTGAACTCACTCCGGATGATGTAACCTTTGTTGCTACAGATGCTCATAAACTGGTAAAATATCGCAGAACAGATGCTAAAGCACCTAGCTCAGCATCATTCATCCTTCCTAAGAAGCCATTAAATCAATTAAAGAATATCTTAGGCGCAAGCGATTCTCCTGTGAAGATTGAGTATAATCAAACCAATGCACTTTTTACATTTGAAAATGTAAGTATGGTTTGTCGTTTGATCGATGGTCGCTATCCAAATTATGAAGCGGTAATTCCAACAAATAATCCAAACAGGTTAATTATAGATAGATTATCATTACTTAATTCAATTAAGCGTGTTGCGATCTTTGCAAATCAATCAACTCATCAGGTAAGATTCAAGATCTCAGGAAAAGAACTTACACTTTCAGCTGAAGATATCGATTACTCAAATGAGGCGAAAGAGCGCTTGACTTGTAATTATGAAGGTGAAGATATCGAGATCGGTTTCAACTCTAAATTCTTACAGGAAATGATCAATAATCTGGAAGATGAGGAAGTTACATTTGAAATGTCGGCTCCAAATCGTGCTGGTTTGATCCTTCCAAGCGAAAAAGATAATGATGAAGATATCCTGATGCTTGTTATGCCAGTGATGCTTAATCAATAAGAAATTTATTACATTCTATAAATGAAAGGCTGTCTCGATGAGGCGGCCTTTTTTTGTTATGGAGTATAGAGTACAAAGTACAAAGAATTAGAATCACTATGTCCCGTCCTGAAATAATTCTACACAATATTTAGAATTATGGAAAAAACAATCAGACGTTACAGTGAGAATTTTAAGTTAAAAGTGCTTCATGAGCTTGAAAGCGGAAAGTATAGTACTTATGAAATTGTAAATATTTATGGTATTAGTC